>JAURJO010000289.1 GCA_030832235.1 Verrucomicrobiota bacterium | reverse complement strand
GACCGCGGGCGCCGTGGACGAGCTCACGCCACGCGCGCGCCGCCAGCGGACGGAGCGGCCGGCTGCCGAAGACAAAAAGTACGTCAACCGTAGCGGCTGAACGCGCGGCAAGGATCGTGAGCGCGGCGAGGAGCGCGTCACCGCCGTTGTGGCCCTTGCCCACCAGCACCAGTAAGCGCCCGTCGTCAGGAATCCCGCCGCATTCGCGACTGTCGCGAAGAACCGCTTCGCCGACTGCCCGGCCGGCACGATGCATGGCGTTCCATTCGGACGCCTCATCACCCGCAAACAAAGAAACCTCGAGATCGCGGGATGCCGCAGGGGAAAGGACCGGATGACTCAGCGGCAGGTTCATGGCTTCCGCCGCGGAGTCGGTTCCACGGGGCGCTCCGTGCGACCGTGCTCCTTCCACTCGCGGTACTGCTCCTCGGTTTCGGTGAATTGCAGCGGACACTCCGGAATTTCCTTACCACGGCGGATGACGCGGCGCGTGAGTGCCGGGATACTGCGGAGGTAATTCACGCCGCCGACCCGCCGAACCTCGTAGAAATCGGTGAAGTCGCGGTCGCGGGAGTTCCATAGCGCGACCTCGGTGGTGTTCGCGTGCCAGACGGCGTTCTCACCCCAAGTCGCGAAGACCGCCTCGATTGTCGTGAGCGGTGGCGCCTCCCGCTTCGGCTCGGGGGCCGGCGCAGTGTTGGTTGCGACCGGTACGATGGAAACCGGTGCGCCGCCGCGAGGACGCATCATCGCGTACACCGCGAGCGCTCCTAGCAGAAAGCCCAACATTACCCATGAGGGCGTGCGGGAGAGCGGCGCCGGACGCTCCACGCGATCCGGCGGACGGGAGTCGGACTCGAACTCGCCTTCCATTCCGCGATCCTCAGCCCGCCGCCCGTACCAGCACCGCGACGGCGAGTGCCATCGTCTCGGTGTGGGAAAGGGTCACGTGGACATGCGTCGCTCCCGCGCGCCGCAGCAACTCGGCCCCCTTTTCGTCCAGCCGCACGAGCGGTTGGTGACGCTCGCCGTGGTAGACGGAAACCGAACGCCAGCCCAGTTCGCCGCCGATCCCGGTGCCGAAACATTTCGAGACCGCCTCCTTCGCCGCGAACCGCGCCGCGTAATGCTTGAACGGATGCTTCATCGAGCCGCAGTAGGCCCGCTCCTCGTCGCTGAACACCCGGGCGAGAAAGCGCTCGCCCTGGCGTTCGATCACACCGCGCACGCGTTCCACCTCGATGAGGTCAGCACCCAAGCCGACCAGAATACCGCCGGGTGGAAGCGTCGGAAGGGGCGGAACGGACATTAGCGTGAGGCGACCGCCTCAGGGATTCATACGCGCCCGCATCTCGCGCACCGCTTCGTCGACACCGGTGAACAAGGCGCGGCTGACGATGCTGTGGCCGATGTTGAGCTCGTGCAGATGTGGGAGCTGGCGCACTTCGGCGACGTTGACGTAATTGATCCCGTGGCCGGCGTTCACGATGAGGCCGGCCTGCTGCGCGGCGACCGCGCCGACCCGCAGGCGGCGAAATTCGTCCGCGCGGCGCGGCGAGTGGAAAGCGTTGGCCCAAGCACCCGTATGCAGCTCAACCAGCGGGGCCCCGACCTTCGCACTCGCGGTGATCTGCGGTTCGTCGGGATCGATAAAGAGACTGACCTTGATGCCGGCGGCGCCCAACGCGTCGACGCACGCGCGCACCCGGTCGCGATTGCCGGAGACGTCGAGACCTCCCTCCGTCGTGACCTCCTGACGGCTCTCAGGCACCACGCAGACATACTCCGGCCTCAGTTTCAAAGCGAAGGCCGTCATCTCCGGCGTGCAGGCCATCTCGAGGTTGAGCCGGGTGGCGACGCACTCGCGGAGACGCAGGACGTCCCGCTCCTGGATGTGGCGCCGGTCCTCGCGCAGATGGACGGTGATGCCATCAGCCCCGGCACGTTCAGCCGCGACGGCGAAAGCCACGGGATCAGGCTCCACCGCTCCGCCCGTCGTCGCGGCCGCGTCGCGATAGCGGGCCTGGCGCACGGTGGCGCAATGGTCGATGTTAACGCCGAGCAGGATCATTGGAGGAGGGAGAAACAAAACGGAAGCACCAGCCCCGCGAAAACGCGACGCGGAATTTCCCTTTGCGGGCGGGACCTTTCCCCGTTGGCTGCGGGGATGTCCACTCCCCCGCCGAAGCGCGAAAGCCTGCTGCTTAATCTCGCGTGCAACATCGCGCTGCCGACGCTGGTGCTGACCAAATTCAGCGGCGAGGACCGCCTCGGGCCGATGTGGGGCATGGTGGTGGCTCTGGCCTTTCCGTTCGGCTACGGCGTCGTGGACGTCATCCGCCGCCGGAAGACGAACTTTTTCTCGATCGTGGGCGTGCTGAGCGTGCTGCTGACAGGCAGCCTGAACCAATTGAAGGCCGATGTCTTCTGGTTTGCGGTCAAGGAGGCGGCGGTGCCGACACTTTTTGGCGTGGCGGTGGTGTGGTCGGGCCGGACAAAGCGCCCCCTCGTGCGGGAACTGCTCTGGAATGAGCAGGTGATCGACACCGCCCGCGTCGACACCGTGCTGACGGAACGCAACCAGCACGCGGCCTTCGAGCGTTTGCTGGCGCAGGCGACCAACGGCCTCGCCGTGTCGTTTCTGTTGAGCGCGGTGCTTAACTACGGCCTTGCGCGCTACCTGCTGAAGAGCCCGCCCGGCACCGAGGCCTTCAACGCCGAGCTCGGCCGGATGAACCTGCTCAGCTGGCCGGTGATCGTGTTGCCGTACATGGCGGTCACGATGTTTGTGCTTTGGCGGCTGCTGAACGGCTTCACCCAGCTGACCGGCCTCCAATTGGAGGAGGTCTTACACGGCGCCAAAAAGGAGCCGGCTCCCGCGGAAACTCCGGCCAAAGACTGAGCGGGAACCCCCGCCCGGCGCGCGTCAGGCGCGCTTTTCCATCAGCACGTAGTCCCGCTTCGCGTTGCCGGTGAACACCTGTCGCGGGCGGTAGATCTTGTTCTTCGGATTGGAGGCGACCTCTTTCCAGTGGGCGATCCAACCCGGCATGCGGCCGATGGCGAACATGACGGTAAACATGTTCTGCGGGATGCCGAGGGCGCGCATGATGAGGCCGCTGTAGAAGTCCACGTTGGGATACAGCTTCCGTGAGAGGAAGTATTGGTCGCTCAAGGCGGCATCCTCGAGACGACGGGCGATGGCGAGCAGCGGGTCATCTTTGATGCCGAGGCTGGCGAGGGCCTTGTCGAAACTGGCCTTGATGATCTTCGCGCGCGGATCGTAGTTCCGGTAAACGCGGTGTCCGAATCCCATGAGGCGGTGACCGGCTTTGCCCGAGCGGGCCGACTCGATGAATTTACTGCCGTCGTCTCCCTCGGCGTGGATGCTCTCGAGCATCTCGATCACCGCCATGTTGGCGCCACCGTGAAGCGGACCCCAGAGCGCGCAGACGCCGGCGGCGACGGAGGCAAAGAGGTTGGCACCGGATGAGGCGACCATCCGCACCGTCGAGGTGGAGCAATTCTGCTCGTGGTCTGCGTGCAGGAGCAGGAACAGGTTGAGGGCTTGGGCGACCTCAGGCGTGCAGACGTAGTCCTCGTAAGGCTGCGAGAACATCATGTGCAGGAAGTTCTCGCAGTACGGCAGCGTGCGCTTCGGGTAGATGTACGGCAGGCCGCGGCTCTTGCGGTAAGACATCGCCGCGATCGTGCGCACCTTGGAGATGGCGATGGCCGAGGCCTCCTCGAAGTTGGCGAGGTCCTCCTGCACCCGGTTCGTGGCGAGGTGCGGGTAGTAGCAGCCGAGCGAGTTGAGCAGCGCCGACAGGATCGCCATCGGGTGCGAGCCCAGCGGAAAACCCTCGAACAGGTGGTCCATCGCCGCGTGCACCGGCGAGTGCAGCCGGAGCAGGTCGCCGAAGTGGCGCCGCTGTTTCGCGTTCGGCAGCTCACCATGGATGATGAGGTAAGCGGTCTCGACGAATGACGAGTGCTCGGCGAGTTGCTCGATCGGGTAACCGCGGTAGCGGAGAATGCCGGCATCACCGTCGATAAAGGTGATGCCGCTCGTGCACGAGCCGGTGTTACCGAAACCGTCGTCGTAGGTGATGTACCCCGTCTGCGCGCGGAGGTTGCGCACGTCGATGGCCTTTTCCCCCTCGGAACCGACCATGGTCGGGAGCGGGAATTCTTTACCTTCAATTTTCAGGACGGCGTCGTTGGCCATGGGGGATAAATGTGACTGCAGCTTGTCGCGTGCTGTCTCAACGTTGCACGCCCAAGCTGGGTCGCCAGAAGGAAATTAGTTCCGCCGCCGAGGCGGAGAACGGAATCTTAAGCCGGGCTCCTGACAGCGGCTAGGCGCAGGCGACGAAGTTGGCGTAGATACGCAGGCCCTTCGCTTGGCTTTTCTCGGGGTGGAACTGCGTCGCGAATACGCGGCCGCGTCCGAGCGCCGCGCAGAACCTTCCGCCGTAATCACAATCGGCCAGCACCAGCGCAGGATCCGTCGGCACGCAATGGTAGCTGTGCACGAAGTAGAACGCCTCACCCTCCCCGGCCAGCCCGGCCGCCAGCGGCGAACCGGTCTGGGTGAAACGCACGGTGTTCCAGCCCATGTGCGGTATCTTGAACTCCGCAGGACGCCGGAACCGCACCACCCGACCCGGGAAAATACCGAGGCCCTCGATGTCGCCTTCCTCCGAATGCTCGAGCAGCGCCTGCATTCCAAGGCACACTCCGAGGAACGGCCGATCTTCCGCGATCCAACGGCGCACCACCGCGTCGAGCCCGGAGGCCCTCAGCGAGGCGACGCAATCGCGCAACGCGCCCACACCCGGCAGCACGAGTCCGCGGGGTGCCGCCGTCGCGGCTTCCGCGGGATCGCGCACCACCCGCACGGCGGCGCCGACGGCCTCCAGCGCCTTGGTGACGCTGCGGAGGTTGCAGATCCCGGTGTCGATGACCGCGATGGACGGCGGGGAACCCGCCGCCGTTTTGCCGGCGCCTGCCATGCGCGGGGCGCTCAGAGCCGGCCCTTGGTCGAGGGCAGCAAGTCGGCCGCGCGCGGCTCGATCTGCGTGGCGATGTCGAGCGCGCGAGCGAGCCCCTTGAAAATCGCTTCGGCCACGTGGTGCGGCTCCTCGCCGTATACCAAGTGGACGTGGAGGTTCGCCCCGAGGGCGTTGCTGAACGCGCGGCAAAATTCCTTCACGAGCACGATGTTGAAATCGCGCACGAACATCGTCGGCGCCTCAGCCTCGTAGACCAAGTGTGGACGTCCTCCCACGTCGACCACGACGCGGGCCAGCGACTCATCCATCGGGAGCAGGAAAAACCCGTAACGCCGGATGCCAACCTTGTCCCCGAGGGCTTCCTTGAAGGCCTGACCGAGCACGATCCCCACGTCCTCCACTGTGTGGTGGTAGTCGACATCGGTATCCCCCTTGGCCTTCACCTTAAGGTCAAAGAGCCCGTGCTTCGCGAAAAGCGTGAGCATGTGGTCGAAGAACGGCACCCCCGTGTCGATCTGCGCGGTCCCGCGACCGTCGATCGCGAGCGACAGCGTGATGTCGGTCTCCGCCGTGCGGCGGGTGATGGCGCTCACGCGCCCGGATTTCTTTGCCATGCGTCGAGGGATTCGCTGAGGACCCGCATTTCGGGATCGGTGCCGACCGTGATGCGCAGGAAAGGGGCGGTCAAGGCGTGGCTCGGGAAGTGGCGGACGAGCACCTTGCGCGCGCAGAGAAAATCATAGGCGGCACGCGCCACTTGCGGACCGGTCGCCCCGCGGGCATCCCGCGGCTCGGTGAATAGGAAGTTGGCCTGCGACGGATAGGTGAACCAACCGCGGCGTCCCGTGAGGTCACCGAGGAACCTATCGCGGGTGGCCTTCACGCGCGCAACGTTGCCGCGGAGGTGCTCCTCGTCGCCCACCGCGGCGAGGGCGGCCGCTTGCGAGAGGCGGTTGACGTTGTAGCTATCGCGCAACCGGTCGAGCACACCGATCACGGCGGGATCGGCCAGCGCGTAACCCACGCGGATGCCCGCGAGGGCGTAGGCCTTGGAGAGCGTGCGGGTGATCACGAGGCGCGGGTGACGCGGAAGCAGCGGCACCGCGTCGGCTTCCGCGAATGGCGCGTAGGCCTCGTCGACCACGAGGATTCCGGCAAAGGCGGCCAGCACGCGCTCCAGGTCGGCGTTGGCGAAGGCGACACCCGTCGGCGCGTTCGGTGAAGTCAGAAAAAGAATGCGCGCCCGGGAGCCGGCGAGTTGGTCGACCGGCAAACGCATCGAGCGGTCGAACGGGATGATCTCGGACGCGCCGTCCTGCATCCCGACCAGCACGGGGTAGAGCGAATAGCTCGGGAACGTATACCCTGCCGCGAAATCTCCGCCGCAAAACGCCCGCACGAGCAGATTAAGGATATCGTCCGACCCGTTGCCGATGCAGACATTGTCCGGTGTAACCCCGTGGAGCCGCGCAACCGCCGCCCGCAGCGGCGCGCTGGCGGGATTCGGGTACAGGCGGAGCGCGGCGCCGTCCTCGCCGATTTCACGCCGCAGCGCCTCCGCGACGCGCGGGCTCGGCGCGTACGGGCATTCGTTGGTGTTGAGCTTCACCCAGCCGGCCTCTGCCGGCTGCAGGCCGGGGGTATAGGCGTGAAGCTTTCCGACGTGCGGCAGAGCTAGATCAGAGGGCGACATGCGTGGCGAAAGCGGATGCTCGCGACGGGGTCCGCGCGGGGCCAATCAAAATCAGGGCGCACCCCCCGAAGCCGCGGCGGGCGCAGGACGGGCGTTGAAGCGCTCCTTTTCCTCGTCCCGCTCCAAATAGGGCACGCCTTTCTCCAGCCACTCGGGGGCCGGCGCGCCCTTCAGGTGGTGATCGAAGAACTGGCGCATGCGCTGCGACCAGTCCTTCTGGTTGGCACGGCGGCGCAGGCCGTGGAATTCGCCGTTGTAGTTGAAAAGCCAGGCCGGCTTGCCGTGACGCCGCAGCGCGAGGAACAGCTCGATTCCCTGCTGCCACGGCACCGCGTCGTCGTTGTCATTGTGCAGGATAAGCAGCGGCGTGGTGATTTTCTCGGCCTGAAACACCGCGGAATTCTCGAGATAGGCCTGCGTCGCCACGTTGAGCGGGCGGCCGATGCGGCTCTGACCCGTCTCGTACTGGAACTGCCGCGCCATTCCGCTCCCCCAACGGATGCCGGAATACGCGCTGGTCATGTTGCCCACGGGGGCACCCGCCTCCGCCGCCCGGAAGCGGCCGGTCTGCGTCAACATGTAAGCGATCTGAAAACCTCCCCACGAGTGGCCCTGGATGCCGACCGCGGCGGCGTCCACGTAGCCGCGCGCGATGAGCGCATCAAGCGCCGGCAGCACGCAGCCGAGCGCGCTCTGCCCGGGCTTTCCCGTCTCATAGACAATGTCGGGCATGAACACGACGTACCCGTTGCTCGTGTACCACGCGGGGTTGATACTCGTGCCCGGCGCCGGGTTCACGAAGGTGTGCAGGTTCTGCGAGAGCCGCTCGTAGATGTACACGATCGCCGGATATTTCCGCGCCGGGTCAAATCCCGCGGGCTTATACACGGCCGCCTGCAACTCGCGGCCCGCGGTGGAACGGAACGACAGCAGCTCGGACGCCCCCCAAGCGAAGGACTGCTTCTGCGCCGCCCCGTCGGTCAGGCGCCGCGGCGCGGAGAAGCTCGCATCGGTGGCGTGCACATCGGGATACGTGTCGAACCGCGAAGTGGTAATGAGAAGGACATCCGCCTCCGCCGCACGGCCCGCATACCGGTGGCTGGCATCACCCCAAAGCAGCCGCGTCGGGGACGTCGCAGCCGCGAAATCGGTGCGGTAAAAACCCGTCGCGCGCGTCTCCTCGCTCTCACCGCGGAGCGTGAGGGGACGCGCCGGATCAATCCCTCGCTCTTCATCGCCCTCCTCCACCGGCTCGATGCGTTGCACGCGCAAGACCGTTCGCGTCGCCCGGCCGTGACCCACGGTCAGGTTGCGGGCCGCGCGACCGTCAGGGTGCAGCTGCCAGACATCGTGGCGGTCGTAGGCGAGAAAGGACGCGCTGTCCTTCGTCCACCCCGCCGCGCCATGAGCCGAGGGCGGCGCCGGTCGATCGTCGTCCTCGTTATGAAACACCGCCGAAACCTTCGCGGTGAGCGATTGAATCTCGCCGCTCGTGGTGTTGAGCACATGCCAGTGCCGCTCGCGGTAGAAAGCCGCCCATTTGCCGTCCGGAGACCAGTTCATCGCGGATCCGCCTTCGCTGCGGAGCTTCTCGATCACCCGGCGCCGGGCGCCGGTCGCGGCGTCCACCAGATAAACGTCCGTGAATCGGCCGTCGTGATCCGCAAGGTGCCGGTAGACCCGGTCGTCGTAGCCAATGACCCGCGCGCCGTCGTCGCTGGTCGAGACCGTTGCCAGCGTCTCATCCGCCAGCTGCACGTACGCGCGGGAGGCCAGGTCGAGCGCACCGCGGTAGCTGCGGTTGCGATCCTGGACCGCGCGGACCTTCTGCATACTTTGCAGCTGACCGTCGCGCCAGTGCCAGATGTCGGCGGTGACCTTGTCCTCCGGCGGTGGAGCCTCGGCTCCTTCCGGCCGGCCGGGTTTCGCCGGGGCGGCGGCCCCGAGATAGAGCTTTCGTCCGTCCCGCGAGAAAGAAGGCGAGCCATTGCCACTCACCACCTTACCCTCCGGCCATCCGGCGCCCCCCGCAGCGAGGAGCTCCTCCGCGCGTTCGTTACCGCGACGCCAGTGGTAGACCTTTTGCCGCGTCTTGTCGCGGGATCCGCCGGCTGTGTCGCGGTCGCTCAGGAACACCACCTGCGTCTGCTCGCGGTCCCAGGTAAGTTTTGTGTACCGGCCGGCACCCGACAGCAGGGCCCCGGGTGCGGCGTTGTCTCCCGGCGTCATGGCATAGACCCCGTTGTCGGCCTTGGTCCGCGCCGAGACGGCGTAAAGCAGCGTGCGGCCGTCGCGGGCGAACGAGTACTCGGCCACGGAGGCAAACGTGCGCTCTGTGGCGTCATCCAGATTTCGCAGCACGAGGTCGGATCCGAACGATGAAGCTCCACCGGCGCTGCCACCCTGCCCTCCTCCGGCCCCTCCTCCGCTGCCGCCCTTCTTGCGGGAGGCCGCGTCGTTGGGAGCGGCCGGTTTGGCCTCGCCGGCTTCCGCCGGTTTGGCCGGCTCGGGCGGCGCCTCCTTCTGATATGCCACCCAGGAGCCGCCGCGCGCAGGAACCTGGAAGCCCTTCACGTCGCCCACACGCGTGACTTCGCCATCGGCGAGACGCACGATGATCAGTCCCCCCTTGGGCATCTCCTCGGGTTTCTTTTTCTCGCGCCGGGCGCGCGCGGTTTCCTCCTGCGACGGGAAGCTCGACGCGACGGCGAACCGGCCGTCGCCGGTGAAGGCGATGCGGATGTTGCGACGCGGAGGCGGCGCCTCGGGGTTCTGGTTTTCCTCCGCCACGGCGGGCGGCGGGGGTTGGGTGCCCACCGGCACGCGAATCTCCCGCGCACCCGACACCTCGCGCACCACCAGGTCGCCGTCGGCATCCTGCGGCATGAAGGAATACGCCAGCCAGCGGCCGTCCCGCGACAGTTGCGGCGTGGCAATCGAGCGCCACGCGTCGAAATCACGCGGCTCCAGCGGACGCGGCGTCGCTTGCGCCAGCAGCGCAACGCACAGCACCGGGTAGACCAGGAGCAACGAACGGAGTGACGCGGGGTAGAACATGACCCCACCGTGGCGCCCGCCCCGCGCCGTCGGCAAACGCAAACGCGACTGGCTGCCGGCCTACTTCGCGCGGAGGCGGACGGAACGCCCGTGGGCGTCGAGCCGCTCCATCGCCGCGAAGGCGGAAACGGTGGGCTCGGCCTTGCGCACGCTGGCGCGCTCGTAGCGCACAAGACTGGTGCGGCGCATGAAGTCGGCGACCCGCAGACCGCTGAAGAAGCGTCCGGCGCGCCCGGTGGGCAGAACGTGGCTAGGTCCGGCGACAAAGTCTCCCAGCGCCGTCGGGGTGAAGTTGCCCGTCATGATCGCCCCGGCGGTCGTGATGGCGGTCGTGAGTTTCGCCGCCGCCTTGTCCGCGACCATCAACTGAAGATGCTCGGGCGCGACGTAGTTGGCGACTTCCGCCGCCTGCTCCAGGCCCGACACCTCCGCGACCAGGAATCCCTTCTCCAAAACCGCGCGCGTCTTGTCCGCCCGTGGCAGCGAGGCGAGCTGCTCCTGGACGGCGACCACGACCTCGGTGATCACCGCGGCGGAAGTTGAGACGAGGTAGATCTTCTCACGACCAGACCCGTGCTCGGCCTGCGCGAGCAGGTCGGCGGCGACGAAATCCGGACGGGCGCTTTCATCGGTGATGACCATCACCTCGCTCGGCCCCGGCAGCGAATCGACACCGACGGTGCCGAAAACCTGGCGTTTCGCCTCGCAAACGTAGGCGTTGCCCGGACCGAAGACCTTGTCGACGGCCGGGATCATCGTGGTGCCGTAGGCCATCGCGCCCACCGCCTGCACGCCGCCCACGCGGTAAACTTCCGTGACGCCAAGCAGGTCCAGGGCCGCGAGGAGTCCGGGCGCGACCTTGCCTTCGGGGCTGGAGGGTGTGAACACCGCGATCTCGGGGCAACCCGCGATGCGCGCGAGCGTCGCGGTCATCAGGACCGTCGAGACCAAGGGCACCTCACCGCCGGGAACGTAAAGTCCCACGCGGCGGATCGGGTCGAATTTCTCGCCCACGGTGGCACCGTGCGCGTTGCGCGCGGTCCAGTCCTGCGGGCGACCGCGCCGATTGAAAGACTCGATGCTCGCCCGGGCGGCCTGCAGCGCCTTCCAGTCGGCCGCGGAGATGCGCTTCTTTGCCGCGGCGAGATCGGCCGCTGGCACGCGAAACTCGCGGCCGCGAAGCTTCGCGCCGTCGAACCGCGCCGCGTAGTAGGAGACCGCCTCGTCGCCCCGCTGGCGGACGTCCGCCAGGATTGCGGCGACGGAATCGGAAATCTCCTTCGGCACGACCGATCCGCGGCAAAAAGCGGCGAGGTCGTCGGCGAAGGTCTTGGAGGTGTGGCGCAGCGCGAGCATGGTCCGGAAAGACACCAAGGTGGTTTCCGCCGCCAAAACCCGCGAGAATTTTCTCCGGCGGCGACCGCCGGGACACGCTCAGCGCCCGATCGCCGGCACCGCGAAGTCCCCGGCCGGCAACGGCTGGTTCACGGTGATTTTGTCGAAAGTGATGGTGACCCGAGTGTCCTCGCCCTTGGCGTTCTTCGTGATGGTAACGATGCCACTGGGGAAACGGATTCCGTTCACAACGGTCGAGCCTTGTTCACGGATTTTTCCGCCGCCCTCCGTCTCCGTGAGCACCAAGCGGCCGGTCGCCACTTCGAAGTAACGGAAGAAAATGATCCCCGCCCCGTGGAAGAAGGCGAGTTTACGGCAGGCGACGCCCTCGACGTCCGCGGCGCCCTGGTCCTCGATCCGCCCGCCGCGCAACTCGACGCCGCGGAAGTACGAGAGGTTTTCCCACGTGTTCGCACGGAGCCGCTTGATCTGGTCGGGGCCGAGCAGCGTCTGGCGCCACTTGGTGGGATCCGCCGGGTCGTGGACCCGCTGCCACGCCTCGTAGCCGTCGAGTCCGGTCACCTCGACCATCTTCTCGGAACGGACGGAAATGCGCTGACGATCAGGCCGCTGGAAGACGATCTCCATCGCCGACTTGGTCTCCTTGCCGGGGTTCGCCGGATCGGGAGCGATCAGCCAGCCCTCGTAACGCACGGAGTTGACCGCGTTGAGCGCCTCGTCGCTGCCGAGGAAGGCGCGGGCCTTGGCGATGATCTCGGGTTCTTCGGCGGCGCGGGAAACCGCGGCGGCGGCGCACAGGCAAAGCAGACGGAACAGCGAAGTCTTCATGGCGAAACGGCAGGTCACTCCCACTCGATCGTGGCGGGCGGTTTGGAGCTGATGTCGTAGACGACGCGGCCCACCCCGCGCACCTCGTTGGTGATGCGGCTAGAAATGCGCTGGATGACCTCGTGCGGCAGCTTCGCCCAGTCGGCCGTCATCGCGTCGGTGCTCTCCACGATGCGCAGGGCCACCACGTAGTCGTAGGTGCGCTCGTCGCCGAACACGCCGACGGTCTGGACGGGGAGAAATACGCAGAACGACTGCCACACCTTGTAGTAATAACCGGTGCGCATCATCTCCTCCTGGAGGACGGCGTCGGCGTTCCGGAGGATCTCCAAACGTTGGGCAGTGATGTCGCCCATCACGCGCACACCGAGACCCGGACCCGGGAACGGTTGGCGCCAGACAACTTCACGGGGCAGCCCGAGCGCGGCACCCACCCGGCGCACCTCGTCCTTGAACAGTTCGCGCAGCGGCTCGATGAGCTTGAGCTTCATGCGCTCCGGCAGGCCGCCCACGTTGTGGTGGGTCTTGATGAGCGACGCGGGGTTGCCGCCGATGG
>JAURJO010000288.1 GCA_030832235.1 Verrucomicrobiota bacterium | reverse complement strand
GATGTTCTGTTGCGCTCGCTGATCGTTAAGGCGCGCGCTGGTCGCGACGTCACGTTGATCGTGCCGCGGCGCTCGGATCACCCCATCACTGACCTCGCGCGACGCCACCCCCTGCGCGAGCTGCAGCGGGCCGGTGCGCGCGTGCTCGTCCACGGGCCGGGCATGATGCACAGCAAGGCGCTGATCGTGGACCGGCGCGTCGCGCTGTTTGGTTCCGCCAACCTCGATCAGCGCAGTCTCTTCGTGAACTTTGAGATCGGCGTCGCGGTGCACTCGCCAGCCGAGATTGCCGGGGTGCGCGCGTGGGCGGAGGAACTGGCGCGCCATTGTCAGACGGCGCGTCCGCCGCGTGCCGCGCGGTTCCCGACGAGCCTGGCCGAGGACGTCAGCCGCCTGCTCGCGCCGCTTTTGTAGGCGGGCGTGGGCTCACACCATGCCCGCCTCGCGAAAACTGTAGTAGCCGCGACCGGCGGGATCGGACGCGGCCTGCCCCACGATCACGTGGTCGACGAGCGGGATGTCGACGGTCTGCGCGGCTTCACGGAGCAGCCGCGTTACCTGCACGTCAGCGGCGCTCGGGGTGGGGTCGCCGCTCGGATGGTTGTGCGAGCAGGCGATGGCGAACGCTCCCTCGCGCATCGCGATGCGGAAGACGTCGCGCGGATGGGCCAGGGTGGCGTTGGCGGTGCCGGAGGTCATCTCGACGCGCTTCATGAGCCGGTGCCGGCGGTTGAGGCAGAGCACCCAGAACTTCTCGACCACGAGTCCGGCCGAAACCGGGCGCAGGTGGCGGAAGATCTGGTCGGGCTCCCGCAGCATCGGGGCCTCGCCCTCCTGTTGTCCGAGCACCCGGCGCGCGAGCTCCATCACCGTGACCAGTTGCAGGGCCTTCACGCGGCCGATGCCCCGCAGTCGGCGGAAGTCGGGTTCACCCCAGGCGAGCAGGCCCGCGAGGGAGCCGGCTTCGGAGATAAGCCGGGCCGACAACGTGAGCACGTCCGTACCGCGCGTGCCGCTGCGCAGGAGCATCGCGATCAATTCGGCGTCACCCAGCGCCTGCGGTCCGAGGCGCTGGAGCTTTTCCTGCGGCCGTTCCGTGATGGCGGTGGCGAGGAGTCGGTTGGGGGAGGAAACCTCGGGGGGCGCGTTCACGCCGACGGACTGACCCCGTGCAGGAAAGTTTCCTAGGCCGCCCTCACCCGTAATTCCGGGTCAGGGCGGGAGTGAAAAAGCCGCGAACCGCGCCCGCCGAGGCCGCCGGAGGCGGCTCAGTGGTACTTCACGTAGCCGTTACGGCGCAGGCGCTCGAGCCAGCGGTCCTGAGCAGCGCGGCCCATTTGTTGCACCAGCACGCGCTCGATCTGGTCGCGGACCTCATCGAGCGGTTGGATACCGGCGAAACGACGGTCCTCGGCGAACAACAAGAAGGCGCCTTCAGGCAGAAGGATCGGATCCGAAGCGTCGCTCTTCTTCAGATTGAAGGCCACCTCGCTGAATTCCTTGCGGAAATCGGAGCGTTTCAGCCAGCCCCAGTCGCCGCCCTTGCTGCGCTTGAGGTCCTTGCTGAACTGCTTGGCGAGATCCTCAAATTTTTCCCCGGCCTTGAAACGCGCTGCGATCATGCGGCCCTGCTCCATCAACGAGGCGTCGGTCTCAGTGTCGGTGCGCGTGAGCTGAATGAGCCGCAGGTGCACCTCGTCCTCGCGGTAGAACCGGTCCTTGTTCTCGTTATAGTAAGTCTCGATGCGGACCGGACTGATGATGCTCTGGGACTTCCGCTGCTGGCCCTGCATGTACTGGAAGATGATATTCTCCTCCACCTCGCGACGGTAGTCGCGGATCGTCTGGCCCTTGGAGCGCAGGAACGCCAGGAACTTGGAACGGTCACCCTCGAAGCGCTCGGCCAGTTCCTCGGAGATCGCGTTCTCGATGTATTGCTGCGGGATCTGGCGCTTCTCGTCCTTGCGGAATTCCTTAACGATCAGCACCCGGTCGATGAGGTTCTGGATCGCGTCATCCTGCAGGCGCTCCAGGCCTTCCTGAAATTCCTTCTCGTTGCGGGCGGAGTTGCGCAGTTGGGGAATGAGTGGACCGATTTCCTGCATCACGTCGGCAACGGTGATGATCTTTTCCTCCGCCACCGCCACTATCCCGTTGGCAAAGCGCAGGTTAAGGTTTTGGGCAACCGGATCGCTGGAGGGGCCGGCCGGCGCGCCGGCGGGGGCCTGAGCGTGAAGGGCGGCGATCGGCGCGACGGTGAGCAAGGCTAGGGCCAGGCGGCGTCGGATCGTCATGGGTTCGGCAGATTCTTCAGAAAAACGAGGATTTCGCGCAACCGTACGAGGGGCTGGGGAGCGGTCAACCTTGGAAACCTCGAGCCGACCTGGACCCAGTCGTCAACCGTGCCGCGGCGCCGGAGGCACTTCAGCCGGTTGGCGTCCGTCTCGACCGAAACGATTCCTTTTTGTTCCGCGCGCACGCGGATTTCGGTGACGAGCAGCAGCGCCTTCACCTCCTCGCCGAAGCGTCCGAAGCGGTCGCGCAGGTCATCCTCGATGCGCTTCAGGGTCGCGGGCGAGTCGGCGAGCGCGAGCTTGCGGTAGAAATCGATACGGAGGCGCGTCTCGGCGATGTAGGTTGAGGGGAGCCGGGCCTGGATGCGCCCGACCTCCACGATCTGTTCGTCCTCGGCGTCCTTGATCGCCGTGTAGCCGTCGACGTGGCGGCGCGCGCCCGCGGCGGGTGGTTGGCCTTCGCCGACAAACACGAAATCCAGTTTCACGCTCGCCCGTACCGCGGCGGCCGTCTTGTCGCCCTTCAGGCGCGCGACCGACTGTCGGAGCAACTGGCAGTAGAGCTCGAAGCCCACGCCCACGATGTGACCGCTCTGTTCCGCGCCGAGCAGGTTACCGGCGCCGCGCAGCTCCAGGTCGCGCATCGCGATCCGGAAACCCGCGCCGAGTTGGTTGTGCTGCCGCATTGCGGTGAGCCGTTGTCGCGCGGTCTCCAGCAGCCTGGCGTGGCGGTGCAACAGCAGGTACGCGTAGGCTTGATG
>JAURJO010000287.1 GCA_030832235.1 Verrucomicrobiota bacterium | reverse complement strand
TCATCGGCGTCCTCGTTCTCGGCCTGATCTACGAGGTCAGGAAGGGCGCCCTGAAGTGGGAGCGCTGAGTTCCGGCTGAGCGGCTGACGCGCCATGCGGTTGGAAAAGATCATCTCCCGCGGCCGCATCGTTGATCTGCGCAGCCTCGATCTCGAGGGCGCGCTCCAGGAGTTGCTCGACGTCTGCGTCGACAAGTTCCCCGACCTGAAGCCCGACTCGCTCCTCCGTGGCCTGCTGGCGCGCGAGGGCACGATGACGACCTACCTTGGCTTCGGCGTCGCCCTGCCGCACGTCCGCGTGAAGATGGCGCGGCGCTACGTGCTCGCGATCGGCCGCAGCCGCGTCGGCATCCGCCACGACGGCGCGCTGGCCGACGAACGGGTGCATCTCATCGTGATGCTCATCGCGGGCGAGAACGCGCGCGATTACCTGCAGGTGCTCGCGTCGATCGCGCGGCAGGTGAAGGACAAGGATCTTGTCGACAACCTCGTCAACGCGCCGGACCTCGACGCGCTGCACGAGCGGCTGGTGGGCGGCTTCGGCGGCCTGCGCGCGATCGAGGCCCAGCAGAACCGGATCAACCGCCTCATGTTCCGCGAGGCCGAGCGCGTGGCGAAAGGGGCGGGCTGCGCGTCGCTCGTGATCTTTGGTGACACATTCATCGGCGGGCTCCAGCCGGGCGTGCTCCGCTCCAGCCTCAAGACGATCCTGGTCACTCGCAACGCCCTCGAGCTGGGCGACGACGGTGAGGCGCGCTTCCATGAGACGATCCAGGTGCGATCCTTTTCGCGCCAGCGGCTTGCGCAGCTGCGCAGCGCCATGCTCGTCGCGCTCACCCGCGGGGTCGTGAAGTTCACCGACCGCATCTGCTGCGTCGGCGGCATCACCGGCAGCAACCAGTTCGACACCCTCGTGGTCGTCGACATCGAGCGGGAGTTCCAGACGCTCCTCACCGGTTCCACCGCGGACCTGCTGCCGGCCGACGTGAAGCCGGAGGTGCTCGAGCGGGTCATCGCCGTCGCGACCGAGCTCGCGGTCGAGGGGCGCGAGGGCCGGCCGGTGGGCTGCCTCTTCGTGGTGGGCGACAACGAGCGCGTCGCCACGATGTCGAAGCCCCTCGTGCTGAATCCGTTTTACGGCTACAAGGAGGAGGATCGCAACATCCTGAACCCGTTCATGGATGAGACGGTGAAGGAGTTCTCCTCGATCGACGGGGCGTTCCTGATCCGCGGCGACGGGGTGGTCGAGTCGGCCGGCAGCCTGATCCAGGCGATGGACAGCACGCACACGCTGCCGGGCGGCCTCGGCGCGCGCCACGCGGCGGGGGCCGCCATCAGCGTCGCGGCCAACTGCATCTCGATCGTGGTCTCCTCCAGCACGGGTCAGGTGACGCTTTTCCGGCGCGGCGTGATGCTGCCGCTGACGGAGAAGCGCCGCTGAGTGCGGCGTTCACATCGCCGGACGCGGCGCGGGGTTTCGCGGCTTGCCAGCGCCGGTGTCGCGCCGTGCAGTCGGCGCATGGCCATCCTCGGATCCCTCGAAACGGTGCGGGCGCAGAGTCCACGCACGGCGGCGTTCGCCACGGCTTTCGCTTACGCGCAGGAGGTGCGGCGCGAAGGCTCGGCGGCGCACGCGCGTTTGTTCGCGCTGGAGCCGGGCAAGTCGGCGCGGGTGGAGCTGGGCGAGGGCGTCTTCGCGATGGAGCAGGCGTACCTCACCAAGCCGCGGGCCGACGGTTTCTTCGAATCGCACCGCCGGCTCATTGATGTGCAGGTCGTCGTCGCCGGCCGCGAGATCATCGAGGTGATCGACGCCGCGCGCAGCCCGGTGCAGGTGCCGTACGACTCCGAGCGCGATTTCACCCATCACGCCGACGCCGCTGGTGCGTCGATCGCGCGATTGGAGGCGGGGGACGTGGCGGTGTTCTTCCCCTCCGATGTGCACATGCCGGGCCTGCGGGCCGGAGCCGAAGCCGTCTTGGTGCGCAAGACTGTGGTCAAAGTTCCGGTCGGTTGAGGGCCCCCAGATCCGGGGATGAATTACCGCCACCAGTTCCATGCCGGCAACTTTGCCGACGTCCTGAAGCACGTGCTGCTCGTCGAGCTGGTGCGCGCCCTGCAGCGGAAGGAGAAGGGGTTCGTCTTCCTCGACACGCACGCGGGGCGCGGACGTTACGACCTCGCGGCGGCCTCGGCGGGAGACTCGCTCGTCCGGCAACCCGAGTGGCCCGAAGGCATCGGGCGGCTTTGGAACGCGACCGGGTTGCCGGAAGCCGTGACGTCCTACCTGGCAATGGTGCGAGCCCACGACCAGTCGCGCGGCAGTCTGTCGGGAGCGCCGCGGTTTTACCCTGGCTCCCCGCTGCTTGTCGCGGCGATGGCGAGGCCGGTGGATCGTCTGGTGCTGTGCGAACTCAACGCGGCCGAATGTGACGCGCTCCGAGCGGTGATGGCGCCGACGCGCCGCTGCGAGGTGCGGCGCGCCGACGGTTACGAAGAGCTGGCCGCGGTGCTGCCTCCGCTCGAGCGGCGCGCGCTGGTGCTGATCGACCCACCCTATGAGGTTCAGGACGAGTTCGCACGAGCGTTCGCCGCGATGAAGGAGGGCCTCCGCCGGCTGGCTGGCGGCGTCTTCGCCCTCTGGTATCCGCTCACGGGACGGGCGCGAGCCGACGACATTCTGGCGGCTCTGCGCGAATTCGCCCCCGCGCCGGTGCTGGCGGTGGAACTCAATGTGGCCGCGGTTGGCGCCGGGCCGCGTCTCAGCGGGTGCGGTCTCGCGGTGGTCAATCCGCCGTGGCGTTTCGACGACGCCGCGCGCGAAGCGGCGGCTGTACTTGCACCGCTCCTCGCCCAAGGCCCCGGAAGTGGCGGCCGGGTCGAGTGGGTGGTTCCACCGAGCTGAGACTCACCCGCTTCTCAAGACTCTGGCAGCAACCGCGGTCCGCCGCTCGTCCGGCTGAGGTTGCTCCGGCCGGGTAGGGGCGGGTCGACCAGCGTGGGTGGCCGGAATCGCCGCGCGGCGGCGGAGGCGGTCGCGGGCGTTTCCACGGGGACCAAAACGCCGGAGGTGATGCGTCCGCGGGTGTGGCGGGACCGGGATGCGATGAATTTGAGGAAGAGGGTTTTCACGGGTGGTGAGGGCTGAATTCGTCGATGCAACCAATGACCCGCGGAACGTGAAAATGTGCCCTTGCCCAGCGCATGACGCGCGCTCAAGTTCGCCGAGTCAGCGTATCTACCCCTTGAAATTTCCCGCTGCCTCCCGCCTTGGCCGTCCGGTCTGAAACCGTCGCGCGCCCACCCACTTGTTCGTTCCTCAACTCCAACCAGTCAAAAACCCGTTATGACGAGTAATCCAGCAATCAGCAACGAAGGCACCGTCCCGAACGCCAAGCGGCTTCTGTGGGCGGGCTTCATGGCCATCCTCGCGGCCGGCGTGGGCTTCGCGCTCCGCGGTGGTATCTTCGGCGCGTGGGCCTCCGAGTATGGCTTCACGGCCACCCAACTTGGAGCTATCGGCGGAGCCGGGTTCACCGGTTTCTGCTTCGGCATCATTATCGGCGGCGTGATCGTCGACAAGCTGGGCTACGGCAAGCTGGTCGCTCTGGCGCTGCTCGGCCACGTGCTCTCCGCCGTCGTCACGTTCATGGCGACCAAGCAGAATGCCTACGACTTCCTCTACTGGGGCATGTTCATCTTCGCCTACGCCAACGGTACCCTTGAGGCCGTGGCCAACCCGCTGGTCGCGACGGTGTTCCCCCAGAACCGCACGCACTTCCTCAATATCCTTCACGCCTCCTGGCCGCTCGGCATGGTGGTGGGCGCCGTCGCCTCCTACCTGCTCGGCAGCGTGATGGGCCTCGGCTGGAAGGGCCAGCTGGCCTTCTACTTGGTCCCGACCGCCGCCTACGCGATCATGTTCATGGGGCAGTCGTTCCCGAAGTCCGAGGCCGCCGCCAAGGGCGCG
>JAURJO010000286.1 GCA_030832235.1 Verrucomicrobiota bacterium | reverse complement strand
GTGAGGAACGGCGGAAAAGCGTCCCGCGCGAGCCACGCGAAACCAGCACCCACGCCCATCGAGGTCAAAAGTCCGCCCGCCGCGCCTTCCCAGGTCTTCTTGGGACTGATCTGGGGCGACATCTTGTGCCGGCCGATCGCGAGCCCGGTCAGCAAAGCGCCCACGTCGCAGAACTTCGCCACTGCCACCAGCCACAGGGCGAGCAGTAGCCGGCCGTTCGCGGTGATCGTGTCGCCCGGCAGCGGCGTGATGATCGCCACCATGTAGGAAAGCATCAGTGGCACATAGACGACGCCGAAGACCGATGAAGCGAGGGCTTCGACACGTGTCTCGGGGGTGCGTTCACCGAGCAGCCGGATTGCGAAAACCACGACGGCCAACGGCAGCAGCACGCCGGGTTCTAAGCCGCAGTCGGCCCGCAACCAGGGCGCCAAAGTGATCGCGGCCCCGATCACCATGCCGAATTTGTCGAAAGGATCGTAGCCCGCGCCGTGCATCAGCGCGTAGAACTCACGAAGCGTGAGTACGGAAATGAGCGTCACGAGCACCAGCGCGCCCGGCGTGCGGAAGAACCAGATCACAGCTCCGACGAGTGACCAAAGCAGAACGGTGCTGAATATGCGTTTGCCCATCGTCGCGGTTCAGGGGTTTCCAGCCGGCCGCACCTGGTCACTCGTGCGCCCGAAGCGCCGTTCGCGGCGGTGATAGTCGGCGATCGCGGTCGCGAGGTCCTCGCGGGTGAAGTCAGGCCACAGCACCGGCGTGAAGTACCACTCGGCGTACGCGGCCTGCAGGAGGAGAAAGTTGCTCATCCGCGTTTCCCCCGAGGTGCGGATCACCAGATCCGGGTCCGGCATGTCGGCGGTGTAGAGGTAACGCTGGAAACGTTCCCAGCCGACCGCGCCCGGCTGCTCCCGCCCGGCGGCCACGGCTTCGGAGTAGGCCCCGACGGCGTCGAGCACCTCGGTGCGGGAGCCGTAGTTCAGAGCGAGGACGAGGGTGTAGTCGTCGAACTTCTCGGTCGCCTTCACCGTCTCGCGCAGAACCCTTTGCACGCCGGCGGGCAGGTCGTCGGTGCGCCCGATGGTGCGCAGCCGCACGCGGTCGCGCACGAAGGTCTCGAGCTCCTTGCGCAGATAAAACTCCAGCAGGCCCATCAACGCCCCCACCTCGTCCTGGGGGCGGTTGCGATTTTCGACCGAGAACGCGTAGAGCGTGAGCATCTTCACCCCGAGGTCGCGCGCCGCGAACGTCGTCGCCCGCACCGTCTCCACGCCGCGTCGGTGCCCCTCGATCCGTGGCAGACCACGCTGCTTCGCCCACCGCCCGTTGCCGTCCATGATGATCGCGACGTGCGGCGGAGCTGGGGGGGTGGGCGCGGACATGAGGCGCCGCGAAGTTGGTAGTCGTCCCGGGGGATGACAAGCCGCCTTCACCCCGGTGGGTTGACGGTGCGCGGCCGGTGGTCACGGTGCGGTCCCATGAGCAAGCCCCTCACCGAAGCGGAGATCACGGTCGCCTTGCGCGGTTCGCCGGGCTGGTCCCATCAGCGCGACGCCTTGGAGCGCGAGTATCGATTCCCCGACTTCCGCGCCGCGCTCGCCTTCATGGTGCGCGCGGGTTTCGAGGCGGAGGCGATCAACCACCACCCGGAATGGACCAACGTCTACAATCGGGTGGGCGTCCGGCTGACGACGCACGACGCCGGAGGACGCGTGACGGCTAAGGATGTCGACTTGGCGCGTCGGTTCGACGCGGTCTCCGGCGTCTGAGCCGTCCGCTGCGTTTAGAGGCCGCGCAGGAAGTTGAACGTGCGGTCGATCTGGCCGGGCAGGGCCTCGTGTCCGAAGTCGGGGTACAGCACCAGGTCCTTGTTCGACGTGATGCGGTTGTAAGCAGCGAACTGCGTGCTCGGCGGGCAAACGGTGTCCATCAGGCTGGTGAACATGAGCACGTCGGCGCGGATTCGCGGCGCCAGATGCTGGACGTCGATGTAACCCAGCCGGTTGAAGATCGCGGCCTCGCGCTCGTGCCTCGGGTCGAAGGCGCGGAAGAAGAGCCGCAGCTCCTCGTAGGCGTCCTTCGCGAGATCCATTTCCCAGACTCGCTGGTAGTCGCACAGAAAGGGGAAGACCGGCGCGGTGCGACGGATGCGCGGCTCCAGCGCAGCGCAGGCGAGGGCGAGCGCGCCGCCCTGCGAGGCGCCCCAGCAGCCTACCCGTCCGGGATCGACCTCGGGCCGGGCCATCACGACCCGCGCGAGTTGAACGGTATCGAGGAAGACCTGCCGGAAGAGTAGTTTCGCGGGATCGGGATCCTCCAGTCCGCGGATAATATGGCCGCGGAGCGTGGGGCCGGCCACGCGCGTGGTGTCCTCCGATTTGCCGCCTTGGCCGCGGCAATCCATCGCCGCGAGGCAGATGCCCTCCGCGGGCCAGCCGAACTTGTCGAGCCAATCGCCGCTGTGTCCGGTGTAGCCGTGAAACTGCAGTACCGCCGGGTGCTTCACGCCGATCGCCGCGCGAGGGCGCAGGTACTTCGCGTAGATCCGAGCGCCACCGACGCCGGTGAACCAGAGGTCGAAGCACTCGACGTTTTCCGAACAGACGACGCCCGCGGGCTTGAGCTCCGGCCGCGGATCGGTCGCGGCCAATTCCTGGAGCGCGTGCTCCCAGTACGTGTCGTGATCGACGGGACGAGGGTTGCGACCGCGGTATTCGCGCAATGTTTCGAGCGGCAGGTCGATGAGCGGCATGGTGAGGCGGGAGCGGGCGTGCGGCGGAAATGCCGCAGCCTAAAAAACCCGGATGAACGAGCGCGGGCCGACGTCGATCAAGGGCGAGCCGGCCGGAGCCGGAGTGCTCCGGAGGAAGCGGCCATTCTCGTCGAACACGGCGATTTCCCCGGGTCGGTCGGGCAGGGGGGCATGGTACTCGCGTTGATCGGAGTCGAACGCCAGCGCGGGGCCGGCGCGCCGCTCGAGTTTAACTTCCGCGACCTTTCGGCCCGTGAGATCGTGGGCGGTGACGAGACGACCCTCTTCGCCTAGAACCAGCAGCACGTCTTTGACCATGTCGAAGGCGAGGCCGGTCGCGCCGGAAGCCGGGATCTCCAGCGTGAGTTCGCCGAGGTATTTCCCGAGCCGCGTGCAGAAGGGAATGCGGCCGGGGGTCGGACCGAACATGTAAATGTATCCGTCGCGCGGACGCACCGCGAGGTCCCCCGCGCCCTCGGGCGCGCCCTTGATCTCCAGCTCGCGCTTGATCGCCCGGGCGGGGCGGTCGACGACGCGGATGCGGTTGCCTGGAGCCAGGCGCAGGAAGAAGTGGTCGGTGTAGGGATCGTAGGCGAAGCCGGTCACGCGATCCTCCTCATCAAGGAAGCTCGGCACCTCGGCTTTGGTGCTCGCTCCGAGGTCGAGCACGGGGCGTTCCCCGCCGGCCGCCAATGTGTACACGTGCAAAGGGCCGCGCGTAGCGCAGCCGCTGAACGCGAGTACGAACGCGGACAGGGCCGCGGGGACCGCCGCCGGTTTTCGCGTTGCCCCGGCAACGGACCAACCCGTCACTGCGCGCATGAAAGTCGCGTTCATCAGCGGTACCAGCATCGTGAATTCTACCCTGTTCTCCGCGTGGGAGACGGCGAAGGTCGAGACCAATCACGGCCCGGTGACCTTCCGGCGCCGGGGCGACCACGTTCTCCTCAACCGCCACGGCTTCGGCACGCCGCTGCCGCCGCACTCGATCAACCATCGCGCCAACATCGCCGCGATCTCCGCGTTGGGCTTCCGCGATGTCGTCTCGCTCAACTCAGTGGGTTCGCTGCGGCCGGAGCTTCCGCCCGGCACCTTTGTGTCCTGTTCCGACTACGTGTGCCTGCAACAGGGACCGGCGACCTACTTCGACGACGAGCTGAAGGGCGGGGCGCCCGGGATCGCCAACAACCTCATCCCGCGGATCATCGCGGGCCTTGCGCCTGAGTTCGTTGTTCATCCGGGAAAAGTCTATGTGCAGATGCAGGGCCCGCGTTTCGAGACCAAGGCCGAGATCCGGGTGATCCGCAGCTGGGGGGATGTCGTCGGCATGACGGCCGCTCACGAGGCCGACCTCTGCACCGAAACCGGGCTCAACTACAACAGCCTCGCGCTGATCGACAATTACGCCAACGGGCTCGAGGGCACCGAGATCGACTTCGCGCGCTTCAAGGAGCTGGTGCGGGAGAACCAGGCGCGGGTTAACAAGCTGTTCGAGCGGATGCTGGCGATCCTAGGGAACTAAGCACGCCGCAACTCCCGGCTTGCGGGACGCCGGTCGCGGTGGCGCGCTCTTGGCCGTGCTCCTTACCCCGCCCCTCGCGCTGACGCTCGGCCCGGTCACGGTTCTCGGCCTCAGCATCGTCCTCATCGTTCTCGCGATCGCGTGGCTGCGCATCCACGCGTTCTTCGCCTTGTTCTTCGCGGCCCTCTTCGTGGGCCTTGCCACCGCGCTAGGCCAGACGGGCCCGGGGCGTTTCGCGAAGGCCGTGGAGTCCGCGATGGCCGAGTTCGGAATCGCGGCGGGCAAGATCGGGTTCACCATCGCGGTGGCGTCGGTCATCGGCGTGGCGCTCATGGAAAGCGGGGCGGCCGACAAGATCATCCGCCGATTTATCGCGGTGCTCGGCGAGGCGCGGGCGGCCTTCGCGCTGATGGCGTGCGGCTTCGTTTTGGCGATCCCGGTCTTCTTTGACACCGTTTTCTTCCTGCTCGTTCCGCTGGCCCGCGCGCTGAGCCTGCGCACCGGTAAGAACTACCTTCTCTACGTGCTCGCGATTTGCGCCGGTGGCGTGATCACGCACGGCCTGGTGCCGCCCACGCCGGGTCCGCTGGTGGTGGCGGAGACGCTGAAGCTCGACCTAGGCGTCGCCATCGTGGGCGGCCTGTTGTTCGGCATCCTACCCGCCCTCGCCGGGCTGGGCTTCTCCCATTGGATAAACGCCCGCTCCCCGGTGCCGCTGAGAGAGACGGCCGGTTCATCGCTGGCCTCGCTCGAGGCCGTGGCGTCACGCAAGGAGGAGGAACTACCCGGGTTTTTCGTGTCGATCGCCCCCGTGGCGCTCCCGGTGATCCTGATCGCCACCGCCTCGTTCCTCGGGCCGGTGCGCGCCTCCATGCCCGCGGGTTTGATGGACGCCCTCGATTTCCTCGGGAACAAGAACATCGCCCTCCTGCTCGGTGCGCTCATCGCGCTCGCGGTCTACGTGAAGCAGAAGGCCGTGGGCTGGCGCCAGCTGGGTGACATCATCGGGCCGCCGCTGGAGACGGCGGGCGTGATCATCCTCATCACCGCGGCGGGCGGCGCGTACGGGGCGATGATCAAGAACGCCGGGGTGGGCGAATCGGTGCGCGTGCTCGCGACGAACGGTGGCATGAGCCACGTGCTGCTCGCGTGGCTGCTGGCGGCGGTCATCCGCGTGGCGCAGGGCTCGGCCACCGTCGCGATGATCACGGCCTCCTCCATCATGATCTCCATCGCGGGTCCGGAGGGCTTCGGCGTGCACCTGTTCTACATCTACCTCGCCGTCGGCTACGGCGCCACGATCCTGTCGTGGATGAACGACAGCGGATTCTGGGTTTTCAGCCGGCTGGGCGGCCTGACGGAGGGCGAGACGCTCCGCAGCTGGACCGTGCTGCTCACGGTGATCTCGGTGGTCGGCCTTTTGCAGGCGCTCGTCGCCTCCGCGCTCTGGCCCCAGCTCTGGTTCTGAGCCAGCGACCGTTGCGCTGAGCCGCGACCCGCCTGGTCGCGCGGCAAAACCATTTGCGCGGACCGTCGCCCCGCCTACGGTCCCAGCAATGAGCGACTTTGTGGCGGCGGGCCGGATCACCGAGGCCAGGCGGGCGCTGGACCGCGTGCGCGAGAACATGCGAGCCACCATCCGCGGCAAGGACGACGTGATCGACCACGTGCTCGTGTGCCTGGCCGCCGGCGGGCACCTCCTGCTCGAGGATCTGCCCGGTGTCGGCAAGACGACCCTCGCTTACTCGCTCGCCCGCTCGCTCGACTGCTCGTTCTCGCGCATCCAGTTCACCAGCGACCTGCTGCCGGGCGATGTCACCGGCGTCGCGATCTACGATGAGACGACGCGCGAGTTCCTGTTCAAGAAGGGGCCGGTCTTCGCGAACATCGTCCTGGCCGACGAGATCAACCGCACCACGCCGAAGACCCAGTCGGCTTTGCTCGAGGTGATGGACCGCGCGCGCGTCACGGTCGACGGAGAGCCGCATCCGGTGGGCGCGCCGTTCATGGTCTTCGCGACGCAGAACCCCGTCGACTACGAGGGCACGTTCCCGCTGCCGGAGAGCCAGATGGACCGGTTTCTCATGCGGCTGCGGATGGGTTACCCGGGCGCCGACGACGAACGCGAGATCCTGCGCCGTGCGCTCGGCGGCTACGACGCGATCTCGGTCAATCCGGTGCTCACGCGTTCCGAGGTCGTGGCTTTGCAGGCGCTCGTTCCGCAGGTGTTCGTGGAGGATAGCGTCATCGACTTCATCCTGCGCATCGTGGCCGCCACGCGGACGGAGACGGAATTCCGGTGCGGCGTGAGTGTGCGCGGCAGTCTCGCCCTGCGCGCCGCGGCGCAGGCTCGGGCGCTCGCTCGCGGGCGCGACTTCGTGGTGCCGGAGGATGTGAGCTCCCTCGTCGAACCCGTGCTCGCCCATCGTCTTTCGCCCGCACGTCAGACCAGCGACGCGCTGGAGGAACGGCGCGCGGTGGCGGCGGCGCTCAAGCGTCTGGTGGCTGCGATTCCGGCCCCGGCCTGATCCATCCGGCGATGGCCATGGCGGTAGATCGCGATCCGATCGCGCCGGGCACTGCGGCCGGGCGCGAGGTCGTCAGCGGCTGGGCTGGCACCGGAGGGGAGGAGAAACGCGCGCCGTTCACTTGGAACGCCCTGCTCTGGTCGATGGTTTGCCCGCGCCGCGGCCATCGTCTCCTCCCTACAGTCTCGGGTACACTGTTGATCGCCGTGGCCTTCGGCATCGGCGCCGCGGCCTACAATTCCTCCAACAACATCCTCTTTATCACGCTGTCGCTCCTGCTGTCGTGCCTGTTGTTCAGCGGCCTGCTCTCGTGGATGAACCTGCGGCGGGTCCTTTGGCGACTGCGCGTCGCGGGTCCTTTGCGGGCCGGGCACGACGCGGTCGTGACGGCGGATTTGAAGAACGGCCGGCGGGTCCTTCCCGCCTACGGGCTCTGGTTGGATTTCTCGGCGCGTTCCGTCGACAACGAGGGCAAAGGGGCGGAGTCGACCTTCACCGCGCGCGCGGCCGACATCCGCGCAGCGCTGGCCGCGGCGGAGCGAGGGGAGCGCCGTGCCCGACTGCCTCTGGCGGACCGTATCGCGCCCAAGGGACAGGCGGCGGTGGACTGGATCGTGCGGCCGGAGCGACGCGGACTTTTGCGGATCGAGCTGGCCGGGGTGGCCTCGCTGTTTCCGTTCGGATTTCTCCGGAAGGATGTCGGAGTGGGGCAGCGGGTGGAGGCCGTGGTTTGGCCGGCGCCGGTCGAGTACCGCCGCTGGGGCACTCCCGGGGCGAAACGGCGCGGGGAGGGGGAACGCGAGCGGCGGGCCGGCGGCGGTTCCGACCTGCTGGCGCTGCGTCGTTACGCGCCCGGCGACTCACACCGGTTGGTGCACTGGAAAGCGAGCGCGCGCTCGGGCACCCTGCTCGTGCGGCAATTCTCGGCCGAGAGCTCCGAGGGGTGCTCGTTGTGGATCCGCACGGATCGTGAACTCTGGCCGGAGCCGGAGCGGTTCGAGCTGCTGGTCCGTTTCGCCGCGACCTACGCGGAAGACCTTTTCCGGCAGGGACGGCTGCGCGCGGTCGCGCTGGATCGCGAGGCGCTCCGACCCGTGCGCGGCGTGCGGGACCTGGAGGATCTGCTGGACCGTCTGGCGCTGGTGAATCCCTCCGCGGAGTCCGGCGGAGAAGCGACTCCGGAGCCGCGGACCGGTCGCGGCAGCACGGTGGTCTTCGCTCCGGAGGGGAAGCATGGCGTGGCGGCCTTCGCGGAAGGAATCAAGGTGGCCTCGGCATGAAAGCGTTGGAAAAACCCGCGGTGCGCCTCACCGCCGATGAATTCCGGCTGCTGCGTTGGGGTCTGGGGGCGGTGCTCAGCGTGCTGGGCTCCGCGACAGTACTTTACATGGAAATCGAGGCGCCGGTGCTCATGGCGCTGGCTTTCGCGGCGGCGGTGGTGACGGCACTGCGCCCCACGCTGCCGGCGCACGTGCCGCGGCTCGTCCACCCGCTGGCTTTCCCCGTCATCGTGCTGCTCTTCGCGGCCGACCTCTGGCGTGGTGGTGAACTGCTGCCCGCGGTCGTGCGGCTCGGGCTGCTGCTGTTGATCTACCGCAACATTTCCTACCGGAAACGACGCGACGACCTGCAGGTGATCCTGCTCGGGTTGTTCCTCGTGATCGTGGCCGGCGTGCTGACGGTTTCGCTCACCTTCGCCGCGCATCTGCTGGTATACGCCGCGGTCGCTCTTGTGTTCCTGCTGGTGATCACCCTCGGCGAGGCGGCGGAGGCCGCCGCGCCGTCGGAGCCGCCCGGGGAGGTCCCGGCTTGGGCGCGCGCGGCGGATTGGCGGGCGTTGCGGCGGCGACTCGCGGCGGTCGCTGACTGGCGTGCGGTGGGTCTGGGCGCCGCGTTGTTCTCGGGATTGGTCGGTCTCTCGGCGCTGCTGTTTCTTGCGATCCCGCGTTTCCAATTCGAGAACAGCATGTTCATCGAGCGGCTGGTGTCGCGGAAGGCGCGGTCGGGTTTCGCGGAGACCATCCAACTCGGTCAGGTGAGCGAGATCCAACTCGACTCGTCGGTGGCGCTAAGTGTCGACGTCACGGACCAGACTCGGATCCCGGCGATACCGTACTGGAGGATGCTCGTGCTCGATGATTACGCGGCAGGGGTCTTCCGCCAGTCGCCCGCGCTGCGCGGCCAGTTTCGGGGGGAGCGCTCGGCGGCGGTGCTGCCTGGCACCGTCTCGCGCGATGCGCGCCCGGCGGACGTTTGGACTTTCTACCTCGAGGCGGGCGTGAGCCGTTACCTCCCGTTGATCGGACCGTTTGGCAGCCTGCGTTTCCGCGAGACCGTCGCCTTTCGACACGCTCCGGGTCCTTCGCTGGTGGCGTTGCGCGACGAGCCGGTGGCCATGATGGCCTACCGCGTGGAGGCGCCGCAGCAGGGAGCGCTGCTCCCTGATCCGGAGTTCGCGGCCCGGTGGGCGGCGCGCGAGCCGGGCGGGTCGCGGGGTACTCCCTCGTATACGCGTCTCTCCCTGCGGGGACCTGACCGCGAGGCGCTGAGGAAGGCGGCACTGGAAGTCACAGGCGGAGCCGTGCTGTCTGCGCCTGAATTTGCGCGCCGCGCCGGCGAGTGGCTGCGCCGGCGTCATGCGTATTCGCTCAGTCCGTCGATTCCGCGCGGCGACGTGGATCCCGTGGTGGGCTGGCTCGTTTCCGACGGTGCGGGCCACTGCGAGCTTTTCGCTGGATCGCTGGTGTTGCTGGCGCGATCCGCCGGGCTGCCCGCGCGGGTCATCACTGGATTCCGCGGCGGAAGCTGGAACGCCTATTCGAACAATTTCACAGTGCGAAACTCGGAGGCGCACGCGTGGGCGGAGCTCTTTGACGAGGCCGCCGGCGGCTGGCGTCGGGTTGATGCGCTGCAGCCCGACTCCACGGAGCAGGCGGTGGGCGGGAGCGGTCCGGCGGCGGCGGTCGCGCGGGTCGACCGCAGCTGGACGGCCCGTTTGGATAGCCTGCGTGTCTTCTGGTACCGGCGGATCGTGAGTTTCGACGACCGCGCGCAAGCGGAGGCGTTACGAACGGTGAAGGATGTCGCCCGTGATTCCAGCCGCTGGCTGGTGGACGGGCTCACGCGCTGGGTGGAGTCCGCGCGGGGTTGGCTCACCGAACCGTGGGATGCCCGGCGATGGGGATCAGGCATCGGGTTAGCGGGTCTGATCGCGCTCGCGGCCTGGATGCTCCGCTCCGGCCGGTGGCGCTGGCGGAGTGGAAGCCGGCGGCGACCCGACCCGGTGAGGCGCGAGGCCGCGCGCTGGCTGGAGCACTTGCGCCGCGAAACCCGCGGTGACCTGAATCCGTGGCACATCGCGGCAGACTTGGAACGGCTTCGCTTCGGCGCGCCGGCGACCTGGCCGGATCCGGCGCGGACCTTCTCCGAAGCGCGTCGCGCGGTGCGGACGGCGCGACGGATCCGCCGGACTACTCCGAAGGCTTGAACGGGATCTTGATTTTCCTGGCGCCGGGCAGGCGGCTTTCAAGCCATGCTTGGAAAATCGCGTGGGCCACAGGGCTGGCGTAGCGCCCACCACCGGTTTCCTCGCCGGGCGTATCGCCTTCGATCGCGATGGCGATAGCGATGCGCGGGTCCTCGATGGGGGCGAACGCGATGAGCCAGGCGAAGTTGATCATGCCCCTTTCGGTCTGCTTCTGGGCGGTGCCGGTTTTGGCGGCAATGCGCAGGCCCGGGAGGGGCGCGAGGAGTTGGGGGTCATCCAGAATTCGGGCGGTGCCGAACGGACGCCGCGTGACTTGTTCCATGCCCGTGAGCAGGGCCGCGCGTTGCTCGGGGGTGAGCCCGATCGGCTCTGTCCGCTGGCGCGGGCGGGCGGGATCGTGCAGGATGAAAGGCTGAGTCCAGACCTCGTCTCGCGCCACCGAAGCAGCGAAGCACGCCATCTGTAGCGGGGTCACGTCGACGAAGCCCTGGCCGATGGCGAACTGCGCCGTGTCGCCGCCCTGCCAGGCCTCCCCGGTCACACGGCGCTTCCATTCCGGGTCAGGGATGATCATGCGCCGGGTCTCGTCGGGCAAGTCGATGCCCGTCGGCCGGTCGAGGTGGAAACGGCGCGCCTCGCGCGCGAGGGCATCGATGCCGATCGTGATGCCCTGCTGGTAGAAGAATACGTTGCAGCTCTTGGTGATCGCCATGACGAGGTCGATCTCGCCGTGGGCGTGACCGTCGTGGCAGGCGAACGACCGGTTGCCCACGCGGAAGAAGCCCGGACATGGCACGGTGGAGTCGGGTTTCAGCACACCGGCGCGGAAGCCCGCGATGGTGGTGAGCACCTTGAACGAGGAGCCGGGCTTGTAGGCGCCCTGCACGGCGCGTTTGAACCAGGCGCCGCGGGCGGTGATGTCGGCCGCGGCGTTGGCGCCGAGCTTGGGCGAGAATGCGTTGAGATCGTAGTCGGGCTTGCTGGCGAGCACGAGCACCTCGCCGGTATGGACGTCGAGCGCGACGGCCGCGCCCGCCATTTCGGTCTCGGCGAGACGCTTCTCCGCGGCGAGCTGGAGATCGAGATCGATGGACAGGGTGAGATTACCGCCTTGCCGCGGGTTCACCTGCGCGAGCGGGGGATTAATGCGGTTGCCGGAGGGATCGACGCGGAAAATGGCGCCGCCGGCCTCGCCCTGCAGGACGTCGTCGTGGCGCTTCTCGACCCCATCGCGGCCGACGCTGCCGCGCATCTTAAAGGTGCGCAGGTCCTCGCCCGGGAAGTCCTCGATGCCGACGTCCTCGGTCGAGCCCACATAGCCCAGCACGTGCGAGGCGGCGGATCCGTTCGGGTAGTGGCGTGCGCTGGAGGTGTAGACCTGCGCGGGGGAGTTGACCGGCAGCCGCTCAAGGAGGCGCGCGTAGTCGGCGGGAGCCAGGTCGTCGAGCAGCGTGTAAGGCAGCAGCAGCTCGCGAGTGAAGTGGCGGTCGAGCTCACGGGCGTCGACTCGTTCGTCGCGTCCGAGGATGCGGTTGACCTGGTCGAGGTAGCGTTGGACGACGCTCATCCGTGCGAGGCGACGGATCTCAGGAGCCGTCGGCAGGTCCGGTTTGTCGGCGTCGTCCTGGGCGCGGAAACGGCGCTTGATGATCAGTTCCTCGGCCCGGATCTCCGGGCGGATCGCGTCGAGGAGCAGCCGCACCGAGAACCGCGGCCGATTGTCGACGAGGACCCGCTGGTGACGGTCGAGGATGTTGCCGCGCGGTCCCGGGTGGACGATGCGGCGCTGCGTCTGGACGCGTTCGGCGTTGGCGTGCTCGCCCGTGCGGCGCAATTGCTGGTGGGCGAGCCCGCCCGCGAGCAGGAGCAGCATCACCACGATGATGAAATAGAAAAAAAGGATCCGCGGGTCGCGGCCGTCCCGGCGTTCGACGGTCAAACCGGGAATGTCGCCTGGCAGCGGCGTGTGCATGGTCGCGGGGCCTCAGCGCAGCCGCTCGGCGCGGAGAGCGAGGGCGGTTTCGACCAAAGTGATGCAGCATGACTGCAGCGCCGCGAACCACGGCGCCGCGAGGGCGACGAGCACTTGCGAGCAGACGAGATCGGCCGCGAGCCGCGGCAAGGGCGCCGCGCCGCCCGGCGACAGGATCGCGACGAAGGCCAGGAAGAGACCGAAGTTGGTAAACAGCGCCAGCAGGGTCCCGGCGACCGCGTCGTCCTTCGGAATGCGATCCCGCATCCGGTGGACGATGTTGTGCGCGAGTCCGAAGAGCGCGGCGTGGGTGCCGAACGCGACGGGCGCGTTGGCGTCACACGCGAGTCCGGCGATCAGCATCGCCGCGAGTCCGGCTCCAAACGGCTGGGTTAGCGCAATGAAGGCGACGAAGAGTCCGCCGGAGAAGAAGAACAATTGGTGCGAGGAGAGGACGTGGTTCACCTCGGTCTGGATCCCCCAGAGCAGCAGCAGCGGTGCGCAGAGGAGCGCGAGGCGGCGGAGGTTCACGGGGAGGAGCGCACCGGGGCGGCCGCGTCGACTTCGAGGGGGACGAGGACTGTGATTTCAGTGAGCGAGCCCAGGCGCTCGTCGAGCCGCACCTCACCTGACTTGTGCAGGCCGTCGCTGCCCAGTTCCGCCCGCACGATGGTCCCGAGGGTGAGTCCGGGCGGGAAAACGCCGCCGTAGCCCGAGGTCACAAGGCGTTTGGGCGAGGTCGGCGATGCGATGATGTCGAGGGGCATCAGTTCCACGATCCCGGTCGGGGGAGCGAACGCGGGGTTGCTGCCGCCCTGGAAACTGATCGGGCGTGAGTCGCCCTCGACGACACCTGCGAGCCGCACGCCCGGGCTGGTGATGAGCTCGACGACGGCGGTCATGGCGTGGACCTCGGCGACCCGGCCGACGACTCCCCCGCTGAAAACCGCGGGAGCTCCGACGGGAATTCCGTGATCACGACCCTTGCGGATCACAATGCGCTGCCACCAAGCCGAGAAGTCGCGCCGCGCCACGCGGGCGTGTTCCAGCCGGTACTGGTCGCGGGAGGGCAGCCGTAGCAGGGTTTCTAGGCGGGCGATCTCCGCCTTGAGCTCGGTGGTCTGCTGCACCGCGACCTCGTAGGACGCGTTGATGCGGGCCTGGTCGCGGCCAGCCTCGATGAGTTCGGTTTTCGAGTGTGACCGCAGCGCCCAGAAATCCTGCAGGTCACGCACCTTGGACGCTGCGAGTGTGACGGGGGCGGTGAGCTCGAAGAAACTCGCGCGCAGGAACGATTTCACCGCCCCGGGCATGATCAGCCAGCCGGCGACAAGGATGCCGAGCGTCAGAAAAGGGCGGGCCTGGTCGAAACGTCTGGAGGGCACGATGCGCTCCCGCACGGGGAGGACGGTAGGTCAGGACGGCGCGCGCGCCGCGCGGACTCAATCCTTGTTCTCGAGGTAGATTCCGGTGCCGTTGGCCACGGCGGAAAGCGGATCCTCGGAGATGGTGACGGGCAGGCCGGTCTTCTCGCTGAGCAGCTTGTCGATGTTGCGGATGAGCGCTCCGCCGCCGGCCATCACGAAGCCGCGGTCGACGAGATCGGCCGAAAGCTCGGGCGGGCAGCGTTCCAGGGTGGTGCGCACGGCATCGACGATCGCTGCGATGGTGTCGGCCAGCGCCTCGCGGATTTCCTGCGACGTCACCTGGATTGTCTTGGGCAATCCGGCGACCGAATCGCGACCCTTGACCTCCATCGAGAGTTCCTCGTCGAGCGGGTAGGCCGAGCCGAGGCGCACCTTGATCTCTTCCGCCGTGCGCTCGCCGATGAGCAGGTTGTAGGCCCGCTTCATGTAGCCGATGATGGCGGAGTCTAGCTCGTCGCCCGCGACGCGGATCGACTTCGAAAACACGATGCCGCTGAGGGAAATAATCGCGATCTCCGTGGTGCCTCCGCCGATGTCGACGATCATGTTGGCCGCCGGTTCCTCGATGGGCAGGCCGACGCCGATCGCGGCGGCCATGGGTTCGGGAATGGTCTCGACGCTGCGCGCTCCCGCGTGCGTGGCCGATTCCATGACGGCTCGCTTCTCGACCTCCGTGATGCCGGAGGGAATCGCGATGACGACGTGCGGCGGGGCGCGGAAGGCGGTATTGGAGACCTTGCGGATGAAGTATCTCAGCATCTCCTCGGTGACATCGAAGTCGGCGATCACGCCGTCCTTCATCGGGCGGATGGCGGTGATGTTGCCCGGGGTGCGGCCAAGCATGCGCTTGGCCTCGTCGCCCACGGCCAGCACCTTGCGGGAAGCGGTGTCGAGCGCGACGACGGAGGGCTCACGGAGGACGATGCCCTTGCCCTTCACGTAAACCAGCGTGTTGGCGGTACCGAGATCGATGCCGATGTCGTTCGAGAAATATCCGAAGATGTTGGCCATGATTCCGGTGCGGGAGCGTGGCACGGAATCCCCGGCGCTGGGGGGTGTCAACGAGGGAAATCCCGGTTGGAGGTATAGGGAATCCCCACTTTCCCCAGAGCGGGCGGGGACTTGACGGCGGGGGATCGCAGGCGCGTTGTCTGAGTCTTCGCATGGAGGGGTACCATCTCATTCAGGACCTCGCGGTCATCCTGGCGGTCGCGGGTGCCGCGGGGTGGGTCTGCCAACGGATGGGGCTTTCCGTGGTCGTCGGTTTCCTGGTGGCCGGGATGGTGATCGGGCCGCACACGCCGCCGTTCGCCTTGGTCACCGACGTGGAGCGGGTCGACACGCTCGCGCAGCTGGGGCTCGTGTTCCTGATGTTCTCGATCGGGTTGCAGCTGAGTCTCCGGAAGCTACGCCGTCTCGGTTTCGGCCTGCTGGCGGCGACTTTCGCCGGGGCGCTCGGGGTTTACCAGTTGTGCCGGTTGGCGGCGTTGGCGATGGGCTGGAGCGCGTCCGAGGGCCTTTTTCTGGCCGGTATGCTCATGGTGTCGTCCTCGGCGATCATCAGCAAGATCCTGCGGGAGACCGGGACGAACCACGAACGCTCGGGCCAGCTCGCGATGGGGGTCACGGTTTTGGAAGACGTCGTGGCGGTCGTCATGCTCACCATCCTGAACTCGCTCGTGCATTTCGGCCGGGCGGGCGGGGCGGGGGTGTCGCAAACCCTCCTGCTCCTGGGCGCGTTCGTGGCGTTGGCGGGCATCGTCGGCTTGCTGCTGGTTCCCTGGTTCCTTCGCCGGATGAGCGTGGCGGCGGAGGAGGAACTGCAGACGCTGCTCATGGGCGGTCTGCTCCTTGGGCTCGCCGTGGTGGCGCAGGCCGCGGGTTATTCGCTCGCGCTGGGCGCGTTCCTCCTCGGCACGATCGTCGCGGAGACTCCGCACCGGCATCAGGTGGAGCGCACGTTCGCCGGCATGCGCGACGTTTTCAGCGCGGTGTTTTTCGTGGCGATCGGGATGCAGATCGACCCAGCGCTGCTGGGACGCGAAACGTTTCTCATCCTCGGGGTGGCGGCCATGGCGCTGTTGGTCCGCCCGCTGGCGATCTCCGGCGGCCTCCTCCTGACCGGGGTCCCTGTGAAAACCGCGGTCCGCACCGGGCTCTCGGTTTCGCCGATCGGCGAGTTCTCTTTCATCATCGCGCAGCTGGGCGTGACCGCCGCCGTCGTTCCGCCGCGTTTCTACCCGCTCGCGGTTGGTGTCTCGCTGGTGACGGCGCTGGTGGCACCCCTCGTCATGCGAAGGGCGGAGGCTATCGCCGGCGCGATCGAGGCGCGCCAGCCGCCGTGGCTCGCGGATTGGATCCGGGTTTACCAGTCGTGGTTGGAAAACCTGGCGCGGCGGCAGGAGGCCAACGTGGTCTGGCGGCTGAGCCGGCCGCGCGTGGTACAGGTCGGTCTCGGGGCGCTTTTCGTCACGGGGGTGGTGGTCTTTTCCGGCCAGCTTTTCGGCGCGGTGGAACGCTGGATGTCCGGGGGCGCGGTGCCCGGGGTGTGGCTGCAACTGGGCTTTTGGACCGTGCTCACGCTGGTGATTCTCGCCCCGTTGGTCGCGATCTGGCGCAACCTTTCCGCCGTCGCGCTCCTGTACGCGGAGATCTCGACGCGGGGGCAGGAGAACGCGGCGCGCCTGCGGCCATTGATCGAGACCGGCTTCAAGTTGCTGGCCGCGGGTGCGATCTACCTCTGGCTGTCGGCGATTTTACCCGCGGAGGGCACGGCGCGCTGGTTGCTGGGAGTGAGTGGATTGGTGGCCTTGCTCGCAATCATTCTGCTCCGTCGGAAGCTCATCCGCTGGCACAGCGAGCTCGAGGTGGAGCTGGCGGCCGCGATCGAACGGGGCGATTCCCGCATGACCGCCACCACCGCGCCGTGGCTGCAGGCTCACGGCGAATGGAACCTGCAGATGATCGATTGCACATTGCCCGATCTCGCCGATTGCCGCGGCCGCACGATCGCCGCCCTGGCCTTGCGTTCGCGTTACGGGTGCTCGGTGGTCGGGATCGAACGCCAGGGCTACATGATCCCGCTGCCGACGCCGGACACGGCGCTTTTTCCCCGCGACAAAGTGCTGCTCCTGGGAACGTCGGAGCAGGTTCGGGCCGCCCACGAGGCGTTGACCTCCGTGTCGCTTGAGGTGGGTGAGGGATCGGACATCACCGAGGTGCGCATGGAGGTGATGGAAATCCCCGCCGGCAGTCCCGCGGCTGGCAGGCGGCTCGGCGAGATCACCCCGGCCCAGCGTCACGGCGTGCAAATCGCCGGAGTCCAGCGCCACGGCGCCAAAACGCTCAACCCTTCCGGTCAGGAGGAATTACGAACGGGCGACAGGATTCTGGCCTTCGGTACCCCCGACCAGATCCGTAAATTCAGCGTGTGGCTGTGGGAAAAAGGCCCCGATCAAAACGGGGAAGGCGCCACACTCGCTCTGTGATTTCCAGCCCGCGCCGCGTAGGCGCGGTCAACTTCAAGCCGCGGGGGGCTTGGGGGCGGAGTCAGCCGGCTTGGCCGCGGGCTCGGCGGGTTTCGCCGCCTCGGGCTCGTCCTTCGTGGCCTTCTTGAACTCCTTGATCGATTGACCGAGTCCCTTCGCCAGCCCCGGCAGCTTCGAGCCGCCAAACAGGACCAAAAGGATGATCAGGATGACGATCAATTCGGTCGGACCCATGCCCATGAAGGCCGCGTGCTTGCCGGGAAGCGTAACCATGACGGCGCAAGCTAGGCGGGCTCATCGACCTGTAAAGAGGGAAAGCGGTCCGTCCTGCCTTCTAGGCAGGAAGATCCATTTCGGTCGTGTCGCTTGCCGATTCACCAAGCCGCCTCTCCACAGAGACACCGAGACGCTTAGGAGGGAGTTGATCTGAAAAGCGTGAACGCTTGGCCCGGTTTCATACCTTGGGTGGGTGTGGTGGTTTCCGCCCTCTCCGCGTCTCCGTAGTAATCATCAGTGGGCGCGTGATCTCGTTCGCCTTGCCCGCCGCGCCGGTCGCGTTTGCCTTCGGGCTTAAAGCCGATGCCTGCATCCTCGCTCCCCGCCGCGCCCGATGCCGTTCCTTCCTCGTCTGGGTTCACCGAACGTTTCGGGGGTCTCGCGCGGCTTTATGGTTCGGTGGCACTTCCGCGCCTCGCGGCCGCGCGGGTGTGCGTGGTGGGCGTGGGAGGCGTGGGCTCATGGGTCGTCGAGGGCCTCGCCCGCAGCGCGATCGGGGCTATCACGATGATCGACCTCGACGACGTGTGCATCACGAACGTCAACCGCCAGCTTCCGGCGATCGAGGGGCAGATCGGGCGTCCCAAAGTCCAGGTGCTCGCGGAGCGCGTGCTCGCGATCAATCCGGCGTGCCGAGTCGAGGCCGTGGCCGATTTTTTCACCGAGGCGTCCGCGGAACGGCTGCTCGCGCCGCCGTGCGACTTCATCGTCGATGCGATCGATCGCATGTCACAGAAAGCGCTGCTGATCGCCGGCGCGCGGGCCCGCGGCCGGCGTGTGCTCACCCTTGGCGCAGCCGGCGGGCGCCGCGATGGTACGCGGGTGCGGGTCGGCGATCTTGGCGAGGCGGGGGGCGATGAATTGCTTCGCCAAGTCCGGCGACGGCTGCGGCGCGAACACGGCTATCCGGCCGGCGCGGAGCGTGGCCTCACGCGGATGGGTATTCCCGCCGTGTGGTCGGATGAGGAGCCGGTGTATCCGTGGGCCGATGGCACATGCTCCGCCGAGCCCGAGCCGGGCGGAAACCTGCGGCTCGACTGCGCGAGCGGTTTTGGCAGCGCCGTCTTCGTGACCGCGGCGTTCGGTCTGGCCGCGGCCGGCGAAATCGTGCGGCAAATTGCGGCGGGGCCCGCGGAGAGTCAGGTTTCGAGCTGACCGAACCAGCGCGCGAAGTTGGCGGCCACGGTCGCTCGCAGTTTCGTTTCCGAGATCTCCAGAACCTCGGCGAGGCCCGCGTAGGCGGCGACGAGGTTTGCCGGGTGGTTGATGCGGTCGCCGGTCGGCGCGGAAGGCAGATGAAACCGCTCGCGCTCCGATGGCAGCGGCATGGCCGGCGCGTCGGTCTCGAGCAGCAAACGTTCCCGCGGCAATTGCGCAAAGACGGTGCGCCTCGCCGCGTGGCGTTCCGCGAGGAACGCACCGTTGAACGAGAAATACGCGCCGAGCGCGGCGAACTCGCGCGCCAGCTCGACGGAGCCGGCGTAGGCGTGCAGCAGGAAGCCGCGGGTCGGTCGCTTTGTTTCGCGCAGGAGCTCGAGCAGCCGT
>JAURJO010000285.1 GCA_030832235.1 Verrucomicrobiota bacterium | reverse complement strand
CGCGGTGCGCATTCCCACGGCCGGAAGCGGGGCGCGGGAGTGAACAGTGACTGCAGGAGCTTGAACGGATTCATCGCGTTCGGAGCAGGTCGGGGCAGTGGGTCAGTCGGCGGGCGAAGCTACGCCGGGAACGGTCGGGTTCGACGCCTCGCGTCCTGCGTTGGCCATGTAATAGAGCACGGGCACCGCCATGCGACTGATGAGCAGCGAGGCGATTTCCCCGAACATGAGGCTGATGGCGAGACCCTGGAAAATAGGATCGGCCAGAATGACACTGGCACCGACGACGACCGCCAGCGCGGTGAGGAGCATCGGCCGGAAACGCACCGCCCCGGCCTCGATCACGGCCTCCCGCAGCGGCAGGCCGTGCGCGCGCCGCAGCTCGATGAAATCCACGAGGATGATCGAGTTCCGCACCACAATTCCGGCGCCCGCCATGAAGCCGATCATCGATGTCGCCGTGAAGAACGCGCCCATCGCCCAGTGCGCCGGCAGGATACCGATGAGCGAAAACGGGATGGCCGCCATCACCACGAGCGGGGTGATGAAGCTGTTGAACCAACCGACCATGAGCATCGCGATCAGCACCAGCACCGCGGCGAACGCGATACCGAGATCGCGGAACACCTCGAGTGTGATGTGCCACTCGCCGTCCCATTTGAGCGCGGGGTTCAGATCGTCCGCAGGGAGGTTGAGGTGATAGATGGGCAGCCGTTCGTTCGCCCCGCCGAATTTCCGCGCGTCGAGTTTCCGCAGCTCGGAATCGATGGTGAACATCGCGTAGGCGGGGCTTTCGACCGCGCCGGCCACGTCGGCCGTGACGTACGTCACGGGCTTGAGGTTCTTGCGGTAGAGGTTCGGCCCGGCCGTGACGCGTTCCATCCGCACCAGCTCGGAGAGCGGCACCAACGGCGCCGCGGGATCGCGATCGGAACGCACCCGCAGGTCGAGGAGCGCGCCGGGTTGGCCGCGGGCGGCGGCGGGCAACTCGAGCATGATCGGCACGTCCTCGCGTTCGGCGGGGACGTGCAGAAGGTCCGCCGCGCGGCCCTGCGCGGCGAGTTGGAGGGCCTCGGCGACCGTCGTCTCGCTGACTCCGTGCAAAGCGGCCTTCGTTTGGTCCACGACGTAGCGCACCTTCGGCTGCGGCGCCTCGACGTACCAGTCGATGTCAACGACGCCGGTGGTGCGCTCCATGATGTTTCGCACTTCACGGGCGAGCTCGATGCGCTTGGCCTCATCGGGACCGTAGATCTCGGCGACGATCGATTGCAGCACGGGCGGTCCCGGGGGCACCTCGGCGACCGCCACGGCAACACCGTGTTTGCGGGCGATGGCGGCGACGGCCGGCCGGATCCGTTTCGCGATATCGTGGCTTTGCCGAGATCGGTGCTCCTTGCCGACGAGGTTCACCTGGATGTCGGCCACGTTCGGGCCCCGCCGCAGGTAGTAGTGGCGCACGAGGCCGTTGAAATTGAACGGCGCTGCGGTGCCCGCGTAGACTTGGTAGTCGCGAACCTCCGGTTCCGTGCGGATCGCGGCGGCCATCTCGCGGGCGATCCGCGTGGTCTGCTCAAGCGTGGTGCCCTCGGGGGCGTCGATGATGATCTGGAACTCCGACTTGTTGTCGAAGGGCAGCATCTTCACCTGCACGCGGCCCAGTCCCACAAGGGCGGCGGAACCGAGCAGCAAGGAGATGATTCCTCCGAGGAACAGCCACCGCCAGAGCGGCCGTCCCAGCAGCGGTTCCATCACGCGGTGGTAGAGCCGCGTGAACCAGTCCTGCGGCGCGTGATCGTGCTCGAAGGTGAGCGCCGAACGCTCCGCCTCGGTGAGTTTCTCCTCGCCGGCCGCTTTCCGGCGCAGAACGCGGATCGCCGCCCACGGGGTAATCGTGAACGCGATCGCCAGCGAGAACAGCATCGCCGCGGTGGAGCCGATCGGGATCGGCCGCATGTAGGGTCCCATCAGGCCGCCGACGAACGCCATCGGCAGGATCGCCGCGATCACCGCCCAGGTCGCGAGGATGGTCGGGTTCCCGACCTCGTCGACTGCCTCCAGCGCCACTTGCGCGAGGGACTTGCGGGCCGCGCCGGGCAGCCGCACGTGACGCACGATGTTTTCGACCACCACGATCGCGTCGTCGACCAGGATGCCGATCGAGAAGATCAGCGCGAACAGCGTGATCCGGTTCAGCGTGTAGCCGTAGAGGTAAAATATGAACAGCGTCAGCGCGAGGGTCGACGGGATCGCCAGCATCACGACGAGCGACTCGCGCCAGCCGAGGAACAGCAGGATCAGGATCGCGACGCCGAACACCGCGATGCCCATGTGGAGCAGCAACTCGTTGCTCTTCTCCGCCGCCGTGTGGCCGTAGTCGCGGGTGATCGCCACGCCCACGTCGGAGGGGATCAGCGTGCCCTTCAGGCCCTCGACTTTCGCCAGGACCGCGTTGACCACGTCGATCGCGTTGGCGCCGGGGCGCTTCGCAACGCTCACCGTTACTGCGGCCTGGTCAAACCGGGCTGCGTCGGAGGTGCCGGCTCCCGCCCCCGCGCCGTGCAGCACGTAGGTGGAAGGTTCCTCGGCGGTGTCGCTGATCTTCGCCACGTCGCGCAAAAGCACGGGCCGGCTGTCCTGGACACCAACCACCACGTTGCCGACGTCGGCCGCGTCGCGGAGGAACGTTCCGGTCTCGAGCAGGACCTCGGTGTTGGCGAACGGCCGGGACCCCGCCTGCAGCTTCCGGTTGGCCCCCCGCAGGGCGGCGATGAGATGCGCGGGGTCGAGCTGGCGTGAGGCGAGGGCCGCCGGGTCGAGTTGCACGCGGACGGTGCGCCGGGCGCCGCCGATGACCGTGGTTTCGGCCACCTGTGGCACCGATTTGATGATGTCGTCCACTTGCGCGGTGAGACGACGCAGGGCGAGATGGTCGAGCCGCGTGCTGTGCAGCGTGAGCGCGAGGATTGGCACGTCGTCGATCGCGCGGGCCTTGGCGAGCGGCGGACTGACACCGGCCGGGATACGGTCGGCGTTGCCCTGCATTTTCTGGTTCAGGCGGACGAGTGCGGCCTCGACGTCGGTGCCGACCTTGAAGCGGACGATGACCAGTGCAGCGCCTGGGCTGGAGGTGGAGTAAAGGTACTCCACGTCGGGAATCTCCCACAGCAGTTTTTCCAACGGTCGTGTGACGCGGTTCTCCACCTCCGCCGGTTCGGCGCCGGGCATACCCACAAACACATCGACGATGGGGACCTTGATCTGTGGTTCCTCCTCGCGCGGAAGCATCCAGACCGCGAAAAGCCCCAGCAGTACCGAGGCGATGATCGCGATCGGGGTGAGCTTCGACTGCACGAAGGCGCCGGCGACGCGGCCGGAGATTCCGGCTTTCGCCGATACTGGAGAATCCCCGCTCACGGTTGCACCTCCAGCGGCTGACCCTCGCGTAACGTCGCGGCGGGCGCGAGGACAACGCGGTCGCCGGCGTCGAGACCGGCGAGCACCTCAACAGCATCGCCGCGCCGGGCGCCCGTGCGGATGATCCGCAGGACGGCACGGTTGCCCTCTCCCGCGAGAAACACGCGTTCCATCTGGCCGAGCAGCGAGACGGATTCGGCCGGTACCAGCAGCATTCGCTGTGTGGCGGTCGCGATTTCGAGGCGGGCAAATTGCCCGGAACGCACAGCTGTTCCCGCCGGCACCGCAATCTTCGCGTTGACCGTGCGGGTGGCTGGATCGGCGGCAGACGATAATTCGCGGACCACGCCGTTAAAGTGCAGCGCGTCGATGCGGCAGCCCAGGGTGGTTCCGGTGGGCAGGGTGGCCACGAGGGTTTCGGGAATACCGGCCTCGATCTCGAAGCCGCCGATGCCCTCGATTTCCAGCAGCGGCTGTCCGGGGAACACGATGTCGCCCGGGTTGGCCGGACGGCGCGCGATCAAGCCTTCGAAAGGCGCGCGGATCTCCGCGTGGGCGAGCATGGCCTCGGCTTCCCGTACCGCGGCCTCGAGGCCTGTGAGGCGGTCCTCAAGGGTACGCACGGTTTCCGCCGTGCTGGCGCCTTTGGTGAAGAGGTCGCGCTCCCGCGCGAAGTCGCGTTTGACGAGGCCGAGTTGGGATTTGGCCTGGGCGACGCGTGCCGCCGTGTCGTCCGCGGCAATCCGCGCGAGCGTTTCCCCGGCACGGACTCGCTGGCCCAGCGCGACCGGCAAATCGAGGATCGCTCCCATGGTCTTCGCGGCGAGGGTGGCGCGCTGCACGGGGCGCACGGTTCCAGTGACCTCCGAGATTTGCGGAAGCTCGACCGCCCGCACGGTGGTCAAGCGGACCTTGGCGACCGGCAGCGCGGTCGCGGCGGAGGGAGAATCGTGGCGTGTGCAGCCGGCGGCGACCAAGGCGACCATTCCGGAAAGGAGCAGCGGGAATTTCATGAAGGGGAGATCAAGGAAGGTTGATAACCGGCAGGCCGAGCGCGCGGCGCAGGTCGATGAGCGCCAGGCGTTCGTCGGCTGCGGCGAGGGTTCGGCTCAGGCGTGTTTCCACGAGGCGGCTTTCGCTGCCCAAAAGTTCCGAGGTGAGCAGCGCGCCCTGGCTGAAGCGGGCACGGCTCAGTGCGGCGCTTTCCTCCGCTTGCACGACGGCGCCGCCCATCACCTGCAGCCGTTCCCGGGCATCAAGGTGGGAGAGGCGTGCCCGCTCAACGTCCAGTCCGATCGCGAGCTCCGCCCGACGCAGGTCCTCCTTGGCCTGAGCCAGTTCGGCGGCTGCGGAGCGCACCTGACCGGCGTGACGGCCGCCGTCGAAGACGTTGAGTTCCATGGCGACGCCACCTTGGACGCCTCCCGAACTCCGCTCGAAGTGCCAGCCCGTGTCGTGCTGGCCGGAGACGAAGGCGTTCACCGCCGGGCGCTGGCCCCCGCGGGCGGCGGCGAGCAGGGCTTCGGTGGCGCGCACTCGTTCGCGGAGGCCTTGCAACTCGGGTCGCCGGGAGAAATCGACTCCTTCCGGTGCGCTCAGCGCGGCCATGATCGCATCCTCCGGGGGAAGCTCCACCGTCTCGTCTGCTGATGGGCTACCCAACAAAAAGGTGAACATTCGGGCGGCGAGGGCCGCGGCGTGGCGAGCGGAGGATAATTGTTCGCGGATGCGGGCGGACTGAACCTCGAGGCTCAGCAGATCGGCCTTGAGTACCTGTCCGGCGTCAAATCGCAGGCGAGCGTCGGCGACGTTGGCTTCCTGGGCCTTCAGGGCGGACTCCAGCGCAGCGACGCCCTCGCGCGTTTTCCGGAGATTCAGCAACGCGCGGGCGACATTGGCCGCCAGTTGGAACTGCACGGCGTGCAGATCGTGCTCCGCGGCGCGCACGGTGGCGCGAGCCGCCTCACGCCGCGCGGTGGGGCGCCCGCCGTCGTAGAGGTTGTAGGAGACCGTGCCGGTGAGGTTGAGGTTGTCGGTCCAGCCCGGCCGGTTGAGGTCGAGGGAAGGGGAGAAGGCGCGTTGGTTGAGCGCGAAGCCGAGCCCGTTCAGGGCGCCGTTGGTCCGCGTGTAGCCGCCGGCGACGGTCAATTGCGGCTGCCACGCGGAATTCACCTGCGCCAGCATCGCCGCGCCCGCCTCGATCCGGTGCCGTGCCGACTGCACGTCGGGACTTTGCCGCAGCGCGGTCGCGACCGCGCGATCGACGGTCCAAGGCTCACCGGCGGGGGCGGACGGAACCACGGCTGCCAAGGAAAGGGAGAGGAGCCCGGTGAATCGCGGGCGGAGGCGAAGAGGGATCATCAGATTGAGGTCCAGGCTGCGCTTGACGCCGACTTTAGCGACCCGCGGGGCGGAGAGGGCGGCGAGCAGGCCGAGGAACCCGCCGTGGAGGGCGCCGCGCCGCCTAGGACGATGAGCGGGAACGGAGGAAGGGGGCGGAGGACATCACCCGCGATTTCAGGCGCGTGGTCCGGGTTGGATCCCGCCCCAGTGGATCACGTCGTTGGCGTCGACCCAGCCCAGCTTTCGCAGGACGAGGGATGGCGGGCAGAAACCGGTGAACACCGATTGGATGAGGTTGAGGCCGACGAAGGCGCAGAGGAGCAGCCACCACGGGCTGACGAAGTGCGTGAGGGCGACGCCGAGCAGCGTGAAGATGCCGGCCAGGAGGCGGACGAGTCGATCGGTGGTCATGGATTTGGCTGGACTATATATGCGCATATACGCATATACTTGAAGCTGTGTCAAGCGTCTGCTGGTTTCCGCCGATGGCCCGCAAGGTCCCTTTGTCCGACGACGCCCTCGAGCTCGTGGCGCGCCGCTTCGCGGTGCTATCCGAGCCGATGCGGCTGCGCCTGATCCAGGCGTTGTTCGATGGTGAGCGGAGCGTGGGTGAACTGGTCGCCGCGACCGGCGGCACGCAGGGTAACATCTCGCGGCACCTGCAGACGCTCACGCAGGCGCACGTGCTGGCCCGGAGGAAGGAGGGTCTGCAGGTCTACTACTCGATCCCGGACCCTTCGATCTTCCGGCTGTGCGAGCTGGTGTGTGGCAGCCTGGAGAAGTCGCTGAACCGTCAGGCGGACGCTTTCGGGGGCTAATCGCGCGGGGCGGGAGCGGATTCCCGCGGCGGTTCCTCCACGCGCGAGAGCAGCCAAAGTCCGCCGCCGAAGAGCAGGAGTAACGAGAGGATCGAGAAGCGGGTGCCCGAAACGAGCGCGGTGACACCCATGAGCGTCGGCCCGAGGATGGCGGCGAACTTACCCAGCATGTTGTAGAAGCCGAAGTACTCGCCGCCTTTCTCCGCCGGGATCAATCGCGCGAAGTACGAGCGGCTGAGCGACTGCACGCCGCCTTGCACCAGACCCACGACCCCGGCCATCGCCATGAATCCGCGCTGCGTCTCGAGTTGCGTGGCGAACACGCACAGCGCCGCGTAGACCGCGACGCCGAGCATGATGCCGCGCCGGGCGCCGAAGCGTTCGCCGATCCGGCCGAACACGATCGCCGCCGGGAACGCCACGAACTGGGTCACGACCAGCGCCAGCAGCATGCCCGCGGCGTCGAGGCCGAGCGCGCGGCCGAAGTCCACGGCCATCTTGATCACCGTGTTCACGCCGTCGATGTACAGGAGGTAGCCGCCGAGGAAGAGCAGCACCGGGCGTTGCGTGCGGATCTCGCGGAACGTCGCCGCGAACTGCCGGAACCCGCGCGTCAGCAGCGGCCCGCCGCCGGCGGCGGGCACGGCCGGTGTTTCGCGCACCCAGACCATGGCGGGCAGGGTGAACACCACCCACCAGATCGCCGTCACCACGAAGCAGGCCCCGACCGCGGCGATCGACCCGTCGAGGCCGAACCGCGCGGGTTCGCGCACGGCGAACGTGCAGGCGACGAAGAGCGCGCCGCTGCCGACGTAACCGAGCGCGTAGCCGAGGGCCGAGACGCGGTCGTAACGCTCCGGCGTCGCGACGTCGGTCAGCAGCGCGTCGGAGAACAGGTTATTCCCTGAGAATCCGACCGCGGCGACGGCGAAAAGCACCGCGGCGAAAACGTATTCGCCCTTTCCGGCCAAGGGCAGGAGCGCGGTCCCCGCGGCGCCGAGCAGCGTGAAACCTAGGAGAAACCAGCGCTTGCCGTTGCCCTGGTCGGCGATCGATCCGAGCAGCGGCGCAAGCAGCGCGATGAGCAGGCTCGCCGCGGTGTTGGCGTAGCCGAGGTAGGCGGTGCTGCGTTCGGACGTCATGCCGGGCGCGTCGCACCAGTGGTCCTTGAAGAGGATCGGGAAGAACGCGGTCATCACGACGATCGCGAACGCCGAGTTCGCCCAGTCGATCAGGGCCCACGACCACACTGCGCGTCGGTTATCCGCGGGTGTAGCGGTTTTTTCCGTCGGTGTTTCCATGGATTCCCTCAATGCCCGCCCTCGAGGTCGCCCGGCTTCAGGAGCGGGGCGAACAGCGCCTTGTTGGCGGCCTTCATGTAGGCCTCCTTCGCCTCGATGGTGCCGTCCTTCACGCGGTTCATCAGGCTGGTGTCCATGGTCACCATGCCGTCGGCTCCACCGCTCTCGATGATGGCCCGGATGTTGGCGATCTGGCCGCTGCGGATGGTGTTGGGCAGCGCCTCGTGGGTGAGAAGGATCTCGTGCACCGCGCAGCGGCCCTTGGGGACGCGTTTGCAGAGGAGCTGGGCCACCACGCCCGCAAGGCAGCCGGCGAGCATCACGCGCACCTGGTTCTGCTCCTCGGCGGGGAAGGTGTTGATGATGCGGTCGACGGTCTTCGGGGCGTTATTGGTGTGGAGCGTCCCGAACACGAGCATGCCCATTGATGCGCAGCCGAGCGCGAGCTTGATGGTCTCCATCTCGCGCATCTCGCCGAGCAGGAGGATGTCGGGGTCGTGCCGCATCGCGCCCTTCAGGGCGGCGGCGAAAGACTCGGTGTGCTCGCCGACCTCGCGGTGCACGATCACCGACTTCTTCACCGGGTGCACGAACTCGATCGGGTCCTCGATGGTGATGATGTGCCGTGAGAGGTGCGTGTTGATGTAATCGATCATCGCGGCGAGCGTGGTCGACTTGCCGCTGCCGGTCGGGCCCGTGACGACCACGAGACCCTGGTCCAGGTGGCACAGTTTTTTCAGGGCCTCCGGCAACTTGAGGTCCTCGAACGAAAGGATCTTCGCCGGGATCTGCCGGAACACCGCCGCCTGGCCCCAGTGGTTGTACAGGTAATTGCCGCGGAAGCGCGCCACACCCGTAATCTCGTGGGCGAGATCGAGGTCCTTGCGCTCGAGAAAATCCTGCCAGCGGCGCGGCGGGCAGATCTCGCGTAGCAGGGCCTCCATGCCGGCGGCGTCGAGCGGCTGGTCGGTAAGTGGTTGGAGCGAGCCGGACGCGCGGATCTTGGGCGGCAGGCCGACCGTGAGGTGCAGGTCGGAACCGCCCTTCTCGAGCATGTTTTTCAGGAGCGCGTCGATGGCAGCCATGGTCAGGAACCGCCGTCGCGGAGGCGCTCAAGGCGCTGCATCTCGTTTTTCAGCCGCATGAAACGGAAAATCTCGGGACTGAAGAGCAGGATGGCCGCGATCAGCACCACGGAGAGAAACGCCGGCGGCAGGCCGAAGGCCCCGCGCAGGCCGCTTGCGCCCACGCAGCAGGCGATCACGAAGCCGAGGTTGATGAAGAGCCGCAGGCGCGCCTTGCGGTAGGCCTGCAGCGTCTCCGCGATCTGGTCGTCGAGGTCGTTCATCCGGTGATCTTCTGGCGAAGGACGCGGTTGGGAATGTTGGCGCGGGCGACGTCGGGCGCGATGCGTCCCTCCTGCCAGAGCGCGAACACCGAGTTGTCCATCAGGCACATGCCTTCCTTCACGCCGGTCTCCATCGTGTTGCGCAGTCCGGCGGACTTGCCCTCGCGGATCAGGTTCTGGATGGCGGTGTTGGCCACCAGGATCTCGCAGGCGAGCACCAGTTCGCCCGTCGGGGAGGGCAGCAGGCGCTGGCAGACGATCCCCCGCAGGGATTCGGCGACACTCGCGCGGATCTGCGTCTGTTGCGAGGGCGGAAAAACATCGAGCAGGCGATTCAGCGTCGTGGCGGCGTCGCTGGTGTGCATCGTGCCGATCACCAGATGTCCGGTCTCGGAGGCGCTGATCGCCATCTCGATGGTCTCGAGGTCGCGGAGTTCGCCGATCACGATCACATCGGGGTCCTCGCGGAGCGCGCCCTTCAGCGCGGTCGCGAACGAGCGGGTGTGCGGACCGACCTCGCGTTGGGTGACATTGCAGCCGCGCGCCGGCTGCACGACCTCGATCGGATCCTCGACCGTGATGATGTGGTCGGAGCGCGTCTCGTTCAGCTGCGCGACCATCGACGCGAGGGTCGTGGTCTTGCCCGAACCCACGGGTCCGGTGATCAGAATGAGACCGTTGTGATAGGACAGCAGCTTTCGCAGTGTCTCGAGGTGCCGCGCGAAACCGAGATCCTCCAGCGAGCGCGTGCCCGCGGGCACCATGCGGTAGGCTCCTGCGGCACCATTCTTGTGAAACATCAGGTTCACGCGGTAGCGATCGTCGGCGCCGATCGCCAAGGCGTAGTCGTAGTCGCGGCGCTCGAGGAAAATGCGCCGCTGGCCCTCCGATAACAGCACGGTGTTGAGGCGGAGCGCCTCGTCCGCGGTCAGGACATGTTCCGAGAGGTTGGAAAGCACACGGGCCCTGCGGATGAACGGCCGCGCCCCGGTCGAAAGGTGCAGATCGCTAGCGCCCGAGGCCGCCGTGGCCCGCAGCAGACTGCGGAGGCCGGCCGCGAGCGCCGCGTCGTCGAGCGCGTCGAGCATTTCGAACACGAGTCCGCCGGAGGGTGCACCGTCCCGGACGGAAGCGGGCGGCTTGGGAACGGTTTCCACGGGCGGGCCGTCGGCGGCCCGGCTGATGGCATCACCGGCGAGTTCCTCGAGTTTCTCCATCGCCGTGACCATGCCGCTGTCGATCAACTCCTGCGCGAACGTCATCAGGTCGGGCGCGCCGCCGAGCTTCGCGATCACCGCGCGGCCCTGCTCAGCGGTGAAAAGTTTCTGCTCGGCGCCGAGGCGGAGGAGCCAGCGAAGGTCGGCGTTCATGCGGGGTGGACGGCGGGAAGCTGCGCACGCTCCGTGACCGAGCCAAGCGCGAAGGGTGGTGGAAGGATTTTCCGCTCAGCCGCGGACCAGCAGCGGGATACCGTCCGGATCCTGCAGTTCGCGCACCGGCGTTTCTCGCGAGGAAAAAACGACGCCCGCGAGCCCGGCGCCTCCTTGGCGCCACGGCAGCCGGGCACGGCGCCAGACGTTGATCGCGACATGGTGATGGTAGCCACCCGCCGCTAGAAAACGGGCCCCGGGATAATCATCCTGCGTGCAGTTCAGGCCAAGTTCGCGTGTGTAGAACTCCTGACTGCGCGCGAGGTCCGTGACGCTCAGGTGCAGGTGTCCCCAGCAGGCGCCCGCCAGCGGGTTACTGCCGTTTTCGGATGCATCCGCGAGCAGTCCGCGCACATCGAGCGGAAGGGTGGTCATTGCAAGCCGGCCGTTGCGGAAGGGCCACTGCGCGCCCGGGCGATCGCAATAAAACTCCAGTCCGTTCCCTTCGGGGTCCGTTAGGTACACCGCTTCGCTCACGCCATGATCCGCGCAACCGTCGAAATCGGCTCCCGCGTTGGCGGCGTGCCGCACCCAGTTCGCTAATTCCGAGCGTCCGGGCAAAAGGATAGCCGCGTGAAAAAGTCCCGCGCGTTCCGGTGAGGTTGGTTTAGCCGCGGGATCACCCGCGAGTTCCAGGATGGGCGGGGAATCGGGCTCACAGGATAGGAGCGCGTGGTCCGGGCGGCTGGCGGCGACGTGGAATCCGATCTTCCGCGTGTAGTACTCCACGCACGCCCCGAGGTCTCTGACGCGCAAACGGACCAATTCGAGGCGCGGAAGCGGAGTCATCGCGGGCAGGTCTTCGCGGCGGCGATTGTCGCTGTCAAACCGACCGACTTTTATCGATTGTCCTCTGAAGCGGCGGGCCGCGAGCCGATATGGGGGTTGCAATGGAGCGGGCTTCGGGAAGGGTAGTTCGTTTATTCCACATGTTTAAGAGAATCTTTGCGAAGCTGCGCGAAAAGATCGCGCCCTCGCGCGGTGCCGCCCCGGCCGGGTCCGGGGGCTCCACCCAGTCTTCCGCCCAGCCTTCCAAATCCCACCGCGGTGAGTCGCACGGCGGTCGTGGTGAACGGGATCATCCCCGCGGGGAACGTCCGCGCGACGGCGGCGGATCGGCTGGACGGCGCGACGAGCGCGGCCGCGGCGAGAGCGGCCGAAGTGAAAACGGGCGGGGAGTAGGTGGGCGAGGCCGGCGCGGTGGTGGAAGAGGCGGCGAAAGCGGTCCCGTGCGGCGCGAACGCCCGCAGATCGACAAGGATTTCGACCATCCGCGGACAGCCGATATCAAGCCGGCGACGCCGGTAAACGTGCCGAAGATGGACACCGCCTTCACGGCGCTCGGTTTGGGTGATCCCTTGGCCTTTGCGGTGCAGGAAATGGGCTATGTCTCGCCTACCCCGATCCAGGCGCAGGCTATTCCGGTGGTCCTCAAGGGTGGCGACGTGATCGGATCCGCCCAGACGGGAACGGGAAAAACCGCCGCTTTCGCGCTTCCGATCATCCAGCGTTTGGGCACGCACGGACGTCTGCGCTGCCTCATCCTCGAGCCGACGCGCGAGTTGGCGCTGCAGGTTGAGGAGGCGTTCCAGAAATTCGCCAAGTTCACCGATCTCCGTGTGACAATCGTCTACGGCGGTGTCGGCTACGGCAAGCAGACCGAGGACCTCCGGCGTGGGGTTGATATCCTCGCGGCGACGCCGGGTCGCCTGCTCGATCACCTTGAGCAGGGTAACTGCACTTTGGATAATGTGGACATCCTCGTTCTCGACGAGGTCGACCGGATGCTCGACATGGGCTTCCTGCCGGATGTGCGCCGCATCGTCGGGAAGTGTCCCAAGGCAAGGCAGACCTTGTTCTTCACGGCGACGCTCCCCCCGGAGTTGGAACAGCTCGCCAGCTGGGCGCTTAACAATCCGGTGAAGGTGGAAATTGGCCGCCAGCGTTCCCCCGCCGAGACGGTTGCGCATGCTTTCTACCCTGTCGTGGCCACGCAGAAGTTCGACCTGCTTCAGCTGCTGCTGTCCCAGACTGATTTCAAGAGCGTGATCATCTTCTGCCGCACCCGCATGGGGGCGGACCGCATCGCGCACCGCCTCCAGGGAAGCGGGCACACCGTGGGGGTATTGCACTCCGACCGGAACCAGCGGGAGCGCATCGAGGCGTTGGATGGTTTCAAGACCGGCCGGTACGAGGTGCTGGTCGCCACGGATATCGCGGCACGCGGCCTCGATATCGCCGGAGTCTCGCACGTCATCAATTATGACGTCCCGGAGAATGCCGAGGACTACGTCCACCGGATCGGTCGCACCGGCCGCGCCCAGAACACGGGCGACGCTTTCACCTTGGTCACAGAGGAGGACGTGCGTGACGCCCGCTCGATCGAGCGTTACATGGGCGTCTCCGTGGAGCGGAAGAAGATCGACGGTTTCCCGTACATCTATTCGGCGTTGTTCGACGACAAGGCCCTGGCCGAGACCGCGGCCGCCGCGGCGAAGCCCGTCAGTCGGCTGCACCGCGGGGCGCGTCGCTGAGCCGTAGCTCGAGACGCTCGGCAGGCTTAAGCTGAGCGCAGGCATTTGTTCATGAAACTCGACATCCCGCCGGGTGACTTTGCCGGCTACATTTTCGATCTGGACGGGACACTCGTTGATACCATGCCGCTGCACTTCCGGGCGTGGGAGGCAGCGAT
>JAURJO010000284.1 GCA_030832235.1 Verrucomicrobiota bacterium | reverse complement strand
GGTCGAGTTGTCGCCGTTTGTCGTGACGGGACAGGCCGACACCGGCTACGCCGCCACGAACAACCTGGAGGGCAGCCGCCTGAACACGGCGCTCCGCGACACGCCGGGCGCCGTGAGTGTCTTTACGCGCGACCTGCTCGACGACCTCGCCGCCACTTCGTTGGAAGAAGTGCTGCGCTACGATCTTAATGCTGAAGTCACGGTCGGCGGGGACGAATCCGGAGGCGCCGGCGCGCAGGCCAACATGTTCGGCGACCAAGGGATAACCTTCAACGTGCGCGGGCTGCCGGGCACAACATCGGTCGACGGATTCCAAAACGCGGGACAGCCCAACACCTACAACACCGAGCGTATCGGCTCCACCCGCGGGCCCAACGCGATCCTCTTCGGCACGGGCAGCGCGGGCGGCAACCTGAACTTCCGCACGCGCCAGCCCCTCCTAGCGCGCAGCCTGGCCAACCTCGACCTGAAGGTGGGCGGCGAGAGCACCAAGCGCGCCGCCCTAGACGTGAACCACATCCTCCTGCGCGACCGGCTCGCCCTGCGCGCGATGGGAGTCTGGGACCGCAAAGGCTCGCCCCAGCCGCACCAGTACACCGACGTGCAGGCGGCTACACTCGCGGTGAAATTCCAGCCCAAGCGCGAGACCGACATCACCGTTTCCTACGAGCACGGGCACACCAAGGGCGTGTCCGGACGCCCGTGGAACCAGCTCGATTTCCTGACCCGCTTCGACGGCGGGCTGCGGGCGGGTCGCATCCGCTGGAACCAGACCCTCGAACGCTACGAGAACGCCGACGGCAGCGCGCTTGTCGCCGCCGCCGCGGGAACCGGCAGCGTGAGCAACCGCAACGTGCTGGTCTACGGCCAGGACCTATCCGCCGCGCCCCAACTTTGGGAAGGCACGTCGTCCACTGTGAACCGGGTCACCCTCGCCAGCGCCGCCAGCGTCTTCAACAGCTCCGAGAACACGATCGTGCACGAGGGCTACATCCCCTTCGGCGCAGTTACCTCCTCGGGTGCGGGCGAGCGCGCCGCGGTCTTCACCAGCAACCTGACGGCGATCCTCAACCACCGTCTCGCACGAAACCTCTACCTCGAGCTGGCGGCCAACCAGTCGCAGCGCCACAGCGACACCATTGTCGCGCAGAACCCGGACCTGCGCGCGGACCTCAATTACCGCCTGCCCGACGGCCGCCTGAACCCTTACTTCTTCGGCAACGGATACTATTTCAGCCAGGACAACTACCTGCGCCTGCAGCGGCGCAACGACAACCGTACCCTGCGCGCCTCGATCTCCTACGAGTCCGACCTCGGGCCCCGCTGGGGCCGCCATCGCCTGGCCGCGATGGTTGAACAGGCGGCAAACCGCGAGTCGCGGCTTCGTTCACGCGAGGTCTGGGCCAACCGGCCGTTCAACACCGCCGCGGAGAACGCGGCCAACCAGGTGTTCCGCCGCCGGTACTTCCGTATCGACGGGCCGTTCGCGGACTACACGCCGGGTTACCAGCCCGGCAATCCATTCAACCTGGAGAGCTTCGCCTCGACATTTCCCGCGGTCGGTTCGCTGCGCACCGACTGGGCGGCGCCAAACGACCGCGACTTCGACGACCGCATCACCATCGACTCGCTGATGGCGGTCGCGCAGAGCTACTTCCTCGGCGGCAGGCTAGTGACGACGTTCGGGGTGCGCGACGACGACATCTTGGCCCGCGGTCCGCGCGTGCTGCGCGATCCCTCGACGGGAAAATACCGTCTGGCCACGGCGGCGGACCAGGCGGTGTTCACGGCCCTGCGGCAGAACTGGGATTCGTCCAGCGCCAGCGGCGGGTTGCGCCGCTCGCTCGGCGCCGTGCTGCACCTCACGCGGCACTTTTCCCTCACCGCGAACTACTCCAATAGCGTCGGCCTCGGGGAGCGGAACAGGTCCGCCCTGCCCGACGACCTCACCCCGCCGCCCTTCCGCGGCGAAGGCTTCGATTACGGCGTGGCCTTCAGTTTTCTGGAGAATCGCCTCAGCGGCTCCGTGAAAGCGTACAACTCGCGCATGCTCGGCGACCGCATCCAGGGCGGTGCGCCGGTGTTCGTGCAGCCGAACAACGACGTGATGTCGTCGTTCGAGTACTACTTCCGCCAGGCGGGGGTGACCAGCCTCCCCGCTGGATCACCGGTCACCAACCTCGCCGACCTCACGTCCGTCTACTTCAGCACGGCCGACTCCTACCTCAGCGACCGCGTCAGCCACGGCCTCGAGGCGGAACTCTCGGCCAATCTGACGCGTAGCTGGACGCTCCGTGCCGGCTACGCCTACACCGATCGCACCCGGACCAACGTATTCCAGGAGGGCGTGCCGTGGTGGGAGGAGCGCCTCGCCCTCTGGAAGGCTCTCGACTCCATCTACACAACGCGTACGGGCCGTCCCTCCGTGTTTAATCAGCCGCTTTTCGATCGCAACGGCGCGCTCGGCACCATGTCGGTCGCCCAGCGCATCGCCCAGTCCGCGACCGAGCTGGCGACCACCCGGCTAACCGAGGAGCAGGCCTACGGGAACCGGCCGCACCGCGCCAATATTTGGACCCGTTACACGTTCTCGTCGGGCCTACTGCGGGGCCTAGGCGTCGGCGGCGGCTGGCGCTACCAGAGCGCCAATGTCGCCGGCGTAATCCTTTCCACCCGCCGCACGCTCTGGGGAAACCCACGCTCGGTCGGGGACCTCTTCCTCCAGTACCGCACCCGCGGCCTCGCCGGCCTCTGGGTCAACGCCGCCCGCGTCACCTACCAGCTCAATATCAGCAACATCCTCGACGACCGCACGATCAACGCGAGCAAGCTCGACGCGGACACCGTGACCGGAACCGTCTTCTACCGCCGCGCGTTCCGCGAGGATCCCCGCAACGCCGCCTTCACGCTGCGTCTCGAGTTCTGACGGTTACTGCGCTCCGTCGCCCGGCACGCGGTGGATGCTGCCGGTGATCACGCGGGTGACCTCCGCGCCGTCGGCGTCGACCAGCCGGCACGTGATCTCCACGACCTGCGCCGGAGCCAGCCCGGAAATATTGAGCTTCACCGTACGCGGATCCGCTCCGGTCTTCACGCCGGCCACCGCCAGCGTGCGTTCATCGATCCGCGGGCTGCCGTAGTTGGCGCTGCGCTTTAGATCCCAACGGCGAACGGTGAAACGCGAGACATCCAAGGCTTCCCGCGGCGCCTCGCTGAAGGTTAGCTCGATCTCGCCCTCCCGCACCCGCCAGCCGGTCGGCAGGCACGCCGCGCGGCCGGTCGGCCGGAGCCGGTAGAAACCGCCCTCCTGGAGGGTCTGCGAGGTCGCCCACGCCGACAAACCGCAGAGGTAGAGATCACCGGTCGCCGGATGAAACCGACCGCGCATGATCCCCGTCGGAAAATCCGGCACCGGTAGCGCGCACACCGCGCCTTGGAAACCGTCGCCCGCCGGCTCGCTGAAAAACACCTCCAGGCGGCCAACGCCGTACGAGAGGTTGAGATGAATTCCCGCCCAACGCCTCCAAGCGGCTCCCTCGATCGGAAGTAATTCCGCCGGCGATCGATCGAAGGACTTGTCGATCCAGCACACCGGCGGCGCCATCGCGGCATCGGATTGATCCGCCGGCGCGCCGTGGCTCCACATGTTGCCGAAAAACTTTCCGGGCGTGACGCGGTTCACCCGGTTCATCGGCATCCAATGTCCTTCCTGGTCGGTGACGTAAAACGATCCATCAGGGTTCAGGCAGACGCCGTTGGCCGCGCGGAATCCGTTGGCGAGGATCGTGGTCGTCGAGCCGTCCGCACTCACCTTCAGCAGCGTTCCATGGTGCGGCACCAACGCGGTGCGGGCGTGCCGCGCGCTCTTGGCGTAGTAAAAGTTTCCCGCGTCATCCACCTGCAGGCCCATCGCAAACTCGTGGAAATGCTCCGTGACCTGATGATCGCTGTTGAAGCATTCGAGGAAGTCGGTCTCCCCGTCACCATCGAGGTCGCGCAGCACCGCGAGTTGGTCTCGGCACGTGACGAACACGTCGTTCCCGCGTCGCTTCACCCCGAGCGGCTGAAACAGCCCCGAGGCGATCCGGCGCCAACGCAGTTCCGCACCCGCCCGCAGTCCCTCGACCCGCCACACATCGCCATCCCACGTGCACAGCAGCGCGGAGTCCCCGTCGGGCTGAAAGTCAAACCCGCCGGGCCGCACGCGCGCGCGCCACGGGTTGACCGTCGGCGGAGTCAGTCGCTCCCACGCGAACGCACCGCCCGCCGGGCTCGACAGGACCGGTGTGGTGATCGTCTCGGTCCAACGCGCGGGTCCGCCGCGCGTGAAGGCCGCAAGATCGCGCGGCTCGCCGGCGGCGTCGGGGATAACCGTACCCGGCCGCGCGAGCCGGATCGCAATCCGCAGGGGCGTCGCCGCCGCCGGGATGCGCAGCGTGGCGAAACCACTCGCCGAAGAAAGGGACTCCGGCGGCAACCCCTGCACGCGAATCGCCGCCCCGTCATTCGCCACTCGCATCAGGAGATCACGCTTGGAGCGGCCGACATTGAGCGTGCGGACGAGCACCGGCTCGCCGGTCCCGTTCTCGAGATCGTGACTCTCCAGCACCGGAGTGTCGCCCACGTTGTAGGAGACGACGACGCGATCGCCGGAACGATAAAGCCCTCGGTATCTCATCCACGAGCGTGGCAGCGGACCAAAGCGCCGGCCGTCCAGGCCGGTCACGCGCTTGTCCTCGAAACTCCCCGTCGCGGGATCGGCCCACCCGGGGGCGTCGGCGGTTTCAAAGACCGGCGTGCCTACGGTGCGCGGCCGGACCACATGACGGCCGTCGAAGTTGATGCCGTGCCAGTCGATGAAGCCCTCGCCGGTCCACGCGCCGGCCACGCGCAGGGTGTCGTGCTCGAACACCACCCATGCCTTGCCCGCGGCCACGCCGCCCGGGCCAGCGTCGAGTCGGATCGCGATACCCTTCTGCGCGATGTTCGCTCCGGGCGTCACGGCGTCCAGTTGCGCGCCCTTGAGCTGGGACGCGGCCGCGCGCCGCGGCTCGTCGGCGATCTCGTAGGTGCCGATCAGGAAGGGTCCGTAATCCATTTCCCGCCACGGCTCGCGCCGCACGGGATCAGGACCGCGGGAAGAGCCCTTGGGCAACGCGGCGAGATACGCGTCGTCGACCACGAAGTACTGCGATGGGTTGGGGCGCGCGAGGAACGTTTCGCGGATGTAGTGGATGACATCGTACTTCTCCCGCGGCGTGAGCTCGACCTGCGGCGCCATCTGGCCCCAGCCGCGCGTGAGCGTGCGGTACATCGTCAGCGGATCCTTCCCGTGGCGAAAGGCGCCCTCGCCGAAGCGCGGCGCGTTCGGCAGCGAGCCGGGCAGATTGAGATCGCCGTGACACGCATGGCAGACGCGCTCGTAGGTGCGCTCGCCGCGGTCCATGGCGGCTTTGTTCCAACCCCGGATCAGCCCCGCGTGGTCGAGCTCCCGCTCGTAGGCGGGCAGGTCCGACTCGGAAAGCAACGGACCCGGTTCCGCGGCAAACAGTCCGGTCGCGGCCAAAGAAAGGATGAGGCGAAAGACTCGGACGAGGACAGGGGGCATGTCGGAGTCGATCCCGACCGGACCGAGGGTGCTCCGCAAGACTCCCGCGATCCGACAAATGCATCCACGCAAACGCCGGCACCGGGCCCGAGCAGCCTACGGCACCACTCGCACCGTCATTCCGATCCACGCGAGGCCGAGCAGCGAGTGCGCATCCCAATTCGCGAGGCGGAAACAGCCGTGCGACTCGGTGTGACCGACCTTCGCCGGATCCGGCGTCCCGTGGATGCCATAACCCGATCGGTCGAGCCCCACCCAAGCCACTCCCACCGGGTTGTTCGGGCCCGGCGGCAAAATCAATTTTCGACCCAGTTCCCTCGCCTCCTCGGACTCCGGGAACACCACGGGATCAAACGTGTAGTCCGGATTCGCGACCACCACCACGACCTTCAGGTCACCGACCGGCCGCTTCTCGACGCGACGGGCGATGCTGGTGGGAAAATGGGCGATAAGCCGGCCGTCGGCCGCGAAAGCTTCTAGCACTTTTTCCGCTAAGCGAATTTCGACATACGCCGCCCGTCCCGGCTTCGCTACGAATTCCGCCGCCGGCACGACAAAAAGCGTGTCCGGCCTCATCTCGTCCCAGTCGACGCCGGGATTGATACGGCGGAGAAAGCCGGCACCGGCGCGGAAGCGCTCGGTAGCAAGTTCCAGCGCGGTCTCGTGAGCCAGCGCCGACTGACGCGACTTGCCCAGCCACGTTGTGGCGAGCGGCTGCAGGCTGGCGAGATCGTCCGCAGCAAGCGAGGCCCACGCCAATGCCGGCGCCTCCATCTCCAAGGCCCGCGCCGTACGTTCATCGAGTTCGCCCGTTTCGGGGATCTGCTGGGAACGTTGGAACGCCCGCAACGCCGCGGACGACTGCGGACCGCGAATGCCGTCGATCGGCCCTCCGGAAAAGCCCCGGCGCGATAGCTCCACCTGCACTTCGAGCCACGTGATGGGCGGACGCGGAAACACCGTGATCTCGCCGACCAAGGCTGCCGCGGCCAGTGGCAAAGGAGGCTCCGCCTGCCCGGCGGTGGCCGGCGACGCGCCGCGGGCCCCGGGCGAAAGCAGGACGCTCAGACTTACTCCGAGCAGGACGGCGCGAAACATCGCGGACGTTTTCGGTGGTTTCGCCCGTTTTTTCAAATTCGCATTCCTGCTGATATCACGGCCGGACCGGAAGATCAGGCCTTCTGGATCGGCACGGGATACGCGCACACCACCTGATCAGCCGTCACGAGCACCAGATCATCCTCGAGCGCCTGCGCGACGAGCAGACGGTCGAACGGATCGCCGTGGATCGCCGGCAGACGCATCGCACGCACCGCGTGGGCGATGCTGACCGGCAATTCC
>JAURJO010000283.1 GCA_030832235.1 Verrucomicrobiota bacterium | reverse complement strand
GATCCGGATTGGTCGCAACCAACCGCCTCCGGCACCCCTCCGATTCACGCAGCCTGAACACGCTCTTCGCGGCGGTCACCGCCCACTGGGAGGACGACCGAGCCCGCTTTTTCGAGGCATCGCTGCAGGCCAACGCTTACTTCCACATCGACGAAAATCCCGACATCGCCGCCTACCGCGGCCACGTGGAACTCCGGCTGCGCGGCGGCTACGCCCGCGGCCTGCAACTCTCGGCACAACTCCGTGGCCGTCCCGACGGCCACGGCAGCGTGGAATTCAACCTCACCTGGCCGACGAGCGAATCCCCGCTCCTGCGCGCCCTGCCCCTCATTGGCAGCCTCGGCGGCTACGCGCAGATCCAATATTTCAACGGTTACGGCGAGAGCCTGCTCGACTACGACGTCCGCCGCCGCGACCAACTGCGGCTCGGACTGATGATCGTGCGGTGAGACGGGCTAAAGGGACGCTCCGCACGGTTGTCCGTTGAGGTGCTATTCCACCGCACGCACCTTCTGGCTGCGTGCCTGGTAGGGCGCCCGGAATGCGCCTGCGCGCGGGTTAAGGGGACCCGCCTGCGCAGGTCGCCTGACGTGCAAGAAAACCGGGCCAACCTGCGGAAGGAATCGCGCGTGATGCAACCGAGACGGCAAGCCCCCTCGACCGGGTTTCCTCGGATGGTCGGGAATTACTTCCACCAAATCTCCCTTCCATCCTCGGAGCTTCCCTCATCCCTGCCGGCGCGGCTGCACCGAGCCGCGACCAATTCCACTCCCTCAGCCCCGGGCACCTCATTACCTCGCCGTGGCCGGCGCCGGGCTGAGGCCGGTGCTGCGGCCGCGGTAGGAGAGGAGGAAGAACACGAGCACGGCCGCCATCGCAGCGGAGAGGCCGCCCCAGAAGGCGGGCCAACGGGTTGCGCCGCCGACGGTGCAAACCGCGAACCAACCACCGGTGCCGAGATAGCCGAGCATGTTGCCGAAGCCGCCGTTAACGAGTGAGAGCAGCGCCTGCGCGCGTCCGCGCCACGCGGGATCGACGCGCTGATCGACGTAGATCTGCGCGGTGATCAGCACCAGGGTGAACGAGGCACCATGCAGCAGGATGCCCGTGATCAGACCGGCTCGGGTGTCGAGCGCGCTGAGCGCGAACCGCACCACGCCGAGCGTCAGCCCCGCGGCGAAGATCCACTTCAGACGCCAACGCACCAGCAGCCCACCCAACGCGAACATCGCGATGATCTCCGTGATCTGTCCGAGGCTCATCCACGCACTCGCGTGCTCCAGCCCGAGCGAGCGTAAGTGCAGCGGTGAATACGGGTAAAAACCCGCCAGCGGGATCATGAAAAGCGACGTCATCAGGTAGACGCCGCGATGGTCGCGGATCCGCAGCAGGCTGAGCGCGTCGAGCCCGAGACGCTCACGCCACGTGAGGTTCTCCGCCGAGGCCGGGGCCTTCAGAGTTGGCAGGAAAAACGTGCCGGCGACCACCAGCAGCCAGACCAGCGAGCCGCCGAAACCGGACAAAGTCGACCGGTCAGCGCCGAGCAAGCTCACCGTGAGGCAGCCGCTCACCCAGCCGAGCGTCGCCATGGCGCGGATCGGACCGAACTCCTTCTTCGCATCCTCCAGCCGCGCGAAAATGATCGTCGAGGTGATGCTCCAAGTCGGCGACGAGCAAAGGCAGTACACCTGAATGAGACCGAGCACGACGGGCGCGCCGGCGCCCGATTGGATGGCGTAGCTCGCCGCCGCCATCGAGACCGCCGTGGCGAGCGACAACGCCCGCAGCACCTTCACCGGCGAGAAATGCCGGTCGGCCATCGCCCCGAAGATCAGCGGCGAGATGAAAGCCGCCACCGAGCCCGCCGCGAAGGCCAGCGGTCGGATCGACGCGAGGCCGTGCTCCTCCAGCACCCCGGTCAGGGGCACGAACCACATGCCAAGGGCCGCGCCCTGGATGAAGAACAGGGCGATCAACTCCGCATACTCCGCCCGGCGCAGCGTCGTGAACACCCGCGCAGCACACACGGGACCGCGGCAAGTTCAAGCCCGGCCCGGGAGCGACTCAGCCGCGGCCGCCCTCACCCTCCCAGAGCGACGCGTCGCAGGCGGGCATGGTGAACCCCCGCACACGGCGGCGGGCGGCGGGCTCCAGATGCCGGCGAAGCTCGGCCCGCGACGGCGGCAGGTGGGCGCGGAGGCAAGCCTCCGCCTCCAGCCAGTTTTCGAGGTCATGACCGGGCTGTCGTCCGCTGTGCTCAAACAGGTGCTCGGCGTAGGACCTGATGTCCTCTTCCCGGAGCACAGGACTCGGATCCGGGTGCAGTCGCGATTTGGTCTTCATGGTCGGCGCAGGTTGACGGACATTTTTGGTACCCGACGGAAATTGCCACCGCCCACGACGATTGCTCGGCGCGGATTGCCGGCGTTCACGCATCCCTTGCCCGGCCGGGTAAAGGCGGGCCGACACCGCGCTTGCGGCGTCCGCGCGTTAGCCGTAGTCCCTCCCGACATCCTCATGTCCACCATCGTTTTCACCATCGCCAACCAGAAGGGCGGAGTCGGCAAGACGACCACCGCCGTGAACCTGGCGGCGGCGCTCGCCGAGAACAAGATCCGCACCTTGCTGGTGGACCTGGACCCGCAGGCCAACGCGACGAGCGCGATCGGCGTGGAAAAGAAGGCGGGTAAGAGCCTCTACGGCCCGCTGCACGGTGAAGGCACGGCGCTGCAGATGGTCACGAAGACGCGCTACGCGAACCTCTCGCTGATCCCGAGCGAGGAGGACCTGGCCGCGGCCGAGATCGAGATCGCCCAGATGGAGAATTACCTCGGCAAGTTGCACGCGGTGCTGGAGCCGGTGCGGACCTCGGGGCGTTTCCGTGTCATCCTCATCGATTGCCCGCCGGCGCTCGGGATGCTCTCGATGAATAGCCTGGCGGCGGCCGATTTTCTCCTGATCACGCTGCAGTGCGAGTACATGGCGATGGAGGGGCTCGGCCAGATTCTCCGCAATGTCGACCGCCTGAAGGCCGCAAGGGTCAACGACCGCCTCGAACTAGGCGGTGTGGTGATGACGATGTATGACGCCCGCACCAACCTCGCTCGCCAGGTGGTCGAGGAGGTGCGCCAACACCTGCCGGAAAAAGTCTTCGGCACCGTGATCCCGCGCACCGTGCGGCTCAGTGAGGCCCCGAGCTTCGGCCAGCCGATCACCGCCTACGACCCCGAGGGTCCCGGCACCGAGGCCTACCGCAACCTCGCCACCGAGGTCATCGCCCGCTTCGGGCTGAAGTGATCCGCGCCCCGATGCGCGTCGCGCTGGAAAAATACCGCCAGGCGTTCCTCGTCGGGCTGCAGAGCAACATCGTCTACCGCTGGAATTTCGCGGTCCGCGGCTTCTTCTCGCTCTTCCACCTGGCGGTGGTGTTCACGCTTTGGGGCGCGGCCTTCGCCGGCTCGGCGTCGATCGGGGGCTTCGACCTGCGGCAGACGCTCACCTACTTTGTTACGCTGCTCGTGCTGCAGTTCCTCATCAGCGCGTTCAACGAGGACTACCAGATCAGCGAAGAAATCCGAAACGGGCTGATCAACCAGTTCCTGCTGAAACCCATCAATTACTTCCTGTACCGCTTCAGCATCTTTGTCGCGGCGCGGCTCGTAACCGGCACCCTCATCCTCCTCCCGCTCGCGGTCGCGCTGCCGTTCATCCATGACTCACTCGTGTTCCCGGCCGAGGGCTGGCGCTACGCCGCCGCCCTGCCCGCTCTGCTGCTGTCGGCCATGATCCAGTTCAGCATCGCCTACTGTTTCGGGATGCTGACGTTCTGGTTTCTAGAGATCCAGGGCTTCGTGATCCTTTCGATGGCGGTCGAGGCCGTCCTGGGCGGACAGATGTTCCCGCTCGATCTTATGCCGGAGCCGGTCTTCCGCGTCGCCCAATACCTACCCTTTTTCTACCAGATGTATTTTCCCGCGGCCATCCTCACGGGCCGCCTCGGGGCGGATCAGGTGCTGCCCGGGCTCGCGATCCAGGCCTGCTGGGTCGTGGCGCTCCTCGCGGTGAACCAGTTGCTCTGGGTCCGCGGCCTCCGCCGCCACACCGCGGTCGGCGGCTGAAACGCGCCATGCTCCATTACCTGAAAGTCTGGCTCGCGAGCGCGCGCTACTCGGTGACGCGGACGATGATGTTCCGCGGGGATTTTCTGGTTTGGTCGCTGGTCGAGTTCTTCTGGATGGGTGTGAACGTGCTGATGGTTTCCGTGATCTACCGGCACACCGATTCGATCGCCGGCTGGAATCGGAACGAGATGCTGCTCCTGTTGGGCACCTCGATGCTGATCCAGCGGATGCTGATGGGGTTCTTTTGGAGCGGCATCTTCGAGATGGGCCGCAACGTGCGCTCGGGGAACTTCGACTTCTTTCTGGCTCAGCCGGGCAACGTCATGTTCATGGCCACCACGCGCAAGGTCGACCCCGACGGCCTCGTGAACTGCGTGGTCGCCGCGGCGCTCGTGGCGTACTCGGCCGCGGAACTCGGGCTGCGGCCCGGCCCCGGCGCGATCGCCCTCTACGGCTGCATGCTGCTGTGCGGGCTGGTGATCCATTACAGCATCCTCGTGCTCTCCGTCTCCGCCGTCTTCTGGCTCACGAGCGCGCAGGGCGTGGAGGGCGGATACTTCACTCTCGCCGAGTTCTCGCGGCTGCCGCGAGAGGCGTTCCGCGGCGTGAAGAGCGTGCTCTTCGTCTGGCTCCTGCCAGTCGTCGTCGTGAGCAACGCTCCCGCGCGCGTGCTGTTGAAGGGCTTCGATCCGCTCTGGGCCGCGTGGCTCGCCGGGCTCGCCGGGCTCTGGTTCGCGCTCGCCGTCCTTGTCTTCCACCGCGGCCTCCGCCGCTACGCCAGCGCCAGCTCGTGAACCCCGACTCCACCGCCCTCGAAAGCCGCGTCGGGCATGTGTTCCGCGATCGGACGCTGCTGGAGCGCGCCCTCACCCATCCGTCGCTCCTTCCGGTGCTTCGCGGGGCGGAAAGCAACCAACGGCTCGAGTTCCTCGGCGACGCCGTGCTCCAGCTGCTGCTCTCCGAGGCGCTCTACGCCGAATTCCCGGGCGAGCGCGAGGGCGTGCTCAGCCGGCGCCGCGCCACCCTCGCCAATGGCACCACCCTCGCTCTCCTCGCACGCGAACTCGGCCTCGACCAGGCCCTGCGGCTCGGATCGAGCGAGGAGGCTTCAGGCGGACGCCAGCGCACCTCGGCGCTCGGCGACGCGTTCGAGGCGCTGCTGGGCGCCGTCTATCTCGACGCCGGTATCGAGGCCGCCCGCTCCGTGGCGCGCGCCGCCTACGGACCGTTGCCCGCGCGCCTCGCGGCGCTAGGCGACGACAAAACTCCCAAGAGCCGTCTGCAGGAATGGGTCCAACCCCTTCATGGCAATGAGGCGCTCGCCTACACGGTCATCGCCACCGAAGGCGAGGACCACCGCCGCACCTTCGAGGTGAGCGTCAGCCTCCTTGGCCGCGAGATCGGCCGCGGGCGCGGCTCCTCCAAGAAGGCCGCCGAGGAGGCGGCCGCGGAGGCGGCGTTGCGTGAAATGCCTTCGTGAAACACCACCCCGCATGAGCCCCTTCCGCGCCCTACTCGCGACCTACGCGGTCGTTTTCCTCGCGCTCGCGATCAACCCGGTGGAGCGCGACACCTGGTTCGCGGAGAACCTCACCGTCTGGATCATCGTCGGCACCCTTGTGGCACTGCGCCGGAGGGGCGTGACGTTCACCCCGCTCGCCTACGCGCTGATGTTCGTCCTCGTGATCCTCCACACGATCGGCGGCCACTACACGTTCGCCCGCGTGCCGTTCGGCTGGGTTACGGACTTGTTCGCATTCCAACGCAACCACTACGACCGCATCGCGCATTTCTCCGTCGGCCTGTACGCCTTCGCGATCGCGGAACACCTCGACACCCGCCGCCTTGTCACCCACCGCGCGCTGCTCGCGCTCTGCCCGGTCGCCTTCATCGCCGCCGTCGCCGCGCTCTACGAGATCATCGAGTGGATCTACGCCGTACTCTCCGACCCCGCTGCAGGCGACGCTTTCCTCGGCAGCCAGGGAGACACTTGGGACGCGCAAAAGGACATGCTCGCCGACACCCTCGGCGCGATCGCCGCCACTCTCCTGTATTTCGCGCTGCGCCGCCCGGATCCGTCGAAATCGCGTGCCGGGGTCGAGCGGGCTTGAGCGTGGGCCGCGGCGGCCTACCTTCCGCCGTCTCCCATGCCGGAAGCGCCCATCTCCGCCCGTCGCAAGCTCACCGGCATCTGCCCGCCCGCGCGCGGCGCCGTGATCGCGGCGCTAGTCGGCGCGGAGCCCGCGCCGGTGTGGCTCGTCGTGGCCGCCAGCCCGCGCGCCGCGGAGCAATTGGCGGAGGACACTGCATTGTTCGCCACGGGCTTCGGGGGGGGGCGGCCCGTCACTACCGCGGTCTTCCCGGAGGCGCCGCAGGACACGGGCGACATGCGCGAGGCGTTCGCCGCGTCGAGCGACCGGCTCGGCGTGCTTTCGCGCCTGCGGGCGCTGCGCGGCGTGGGACGCACGCCCGACACTCTCGTCGTGGTGACCACGCCGGCGGCGCTGCTCCAACCGGTTCCGGCGCCGGAGGAGTTCATCGCGGCCGAGCTCACCCTGCAGCGCGGACAGAACCGGCCGTTCCAAGGTCTGCTCGAGGAACTGCGACGTTTGGATTACGACTCGGAGGCCGTATGCGAGGCCCCGGGGCACTACGCGGTGCGCGGCGGGATCATCGACGTCTACCCGGTGACGGCCAGCCGGCCCTACCGGCTCGACTTCTTCGGCGATGAGATCGAGTCCATCCGCGAGTTCGACCCGGTGACCCAGCGCTCCGGCGCCACGGTGGAATCGATCTCCCTCGCGGCGTCGCCGCGGGTGAAACTCGGCCGGGCGGCGGGAGGGCTGGCCGACTATCTCTCCCCCCTCGCCCGCCTCGTGTTGGTCGAGCCCGCCGCGCTGGAGGAGGAATTCCGCGCCCTCGCGCCCGACGGGCAGGATGCGCTCGGACCGCTGGTCGGCCGCGTCACCAACGTCACCGGCGTGGGCGACCTCGACGAGGCCAGCGCGCTTTTCCCGGAT
>JAURJO010000282.1 GCA_030832235.1 Verrucomicrobiota bacterium | reverse complement strand
GGCTTTCCTTTTTGCCTACGGCACCCACCTGCGCGCCGCATTCTTCCCTGTCCTGGCGATTTCGTCCGCGGGATTCGGCGCGCTTTTTCTAGGTATGAAGCTTCCTTTGGATCTCGCCGGAGTAGGTGCCGCACTGATTCTCCCGGGTCTGTTGCCGGTTCTCTTTTCCCAGCACCTCGTCTGCCCGTACCTCGCCCGAAAACCCTCCGCGACGGTTCCTCCTCCACGCTGATCAGCTAAGTTCCCGCAGTCGGGATATTGAGCCGGCGCTGGCTGAATCGTCGACCCGGTTGAATTGCTCGAGGGGGTCCGCCACGAGATCAAAAAACAGCCACGGAGCGCCGTCCGGCCCCAACACGAGTTTCTGTTCAGCCGTGCGCACCCCGCGCCAGACGCGGTCGCATTGGTGCGGCAATTGCACGACAGAGGGCATCGAGATCCGCGCGTGGTCGCGGTGGAACTCACGGAATTTACCCGCGGCGAGTCCGCGCGTGATTTCCGGCAAATCGAGCAGCGAAACCACTGCGCGATCCTTGCGCGTCGCCACCCCCGGGGCCCGGACCAGCAACGGCACGCGCACGCTTTCCTCATGCGGCCAGCCTTTGCGGAAAAGCCCGTGCGCCCCGTGCATGTCGCCGTGCACCGAGGTAAAAACCACCGCGCAACGTTCCGGGTTCAACTTTTCGAGCAGGCGGCCGATGGCACGGTCCGTTGCTTCGATGTGCGCGTGATATCCAGCCAGTTCGCGTCGCGCCTTTTTCTCGGCCGCCGCAGGCACGTTCTCCGGTACCCGAACCTCGACGGGGTCGCGCGGTGACACCCCCGCCGCCGGCGCATCGTACGGCGGATGCGGTGGCTCCAGACTCACCACACAAAACCAAGGCGCTCCCTTCGCAGCCGCGAGCCACTCGGCCGCCCGCTCGCAGACGACGTCGCTTTGGTAGCCTAGAAACCGGCGAGGCTCCGCGATCACTGTCCCGTGCAACCACGGGTCGTTGATTTGGAAGCCTCCTTCAAAGCCCTCCCAATGCGTGAACCCTCCCCGCGCGTTGTCCGCCACAAGCAGCCGCGCATGCGCCTCACCCACGAGCGGCACGTCGCGCGGCTTCTCGGCGAGATGCCACTTCCCGAAGAACGCCGTGCGGAAACCGCCCCCCGCCAGTTCGTGCGCGATCGTGCGCGCGTCCGGCGGCAGCGGATCATAATACTCCCGCACGCCATTCTCCGGCGAGGGCCGGCCCGTCAGCAGCGCCGCGCGTGCGAACGGCCCGAAGGGATGCGGGGTCACGGCCTGCGTGAAATCCACCGACTCCGCCGCAAGCGCGTCGATCGCCGGCGTGCGCGCGTCAGGATCCCCCGCGTATCCGCACGTTTGCGCCCGCCACTGCGTGGTCAGGATCCAGAGGATATTCGGCGGCGTCATCGTTTGCCGGCGCAGCGAAACGGCCCGCCACCCCGACGTCGAAATCCAATTGCCACGCTCCGCCGAGGCGCTTCGCCTCCGCCAACCCCGTTCATCCCCATGAAACTCCGCTTCCGCCCCGCCTCGCTCCTTTTTCTCGCCGGTCCGCTTTTCGCCGCCGCTCCTGTGCCGCTCTCGATCGGACCCGCCTTCTATGGCGATCCGCCTGACGAAACGCACCCGTGGGGAATCCACGATCGTAACCGTCCCCAACCGCCCCGGGTTCTTCCAGGCACCCCGAGCCTGCCCGACCAACCCGGACGTCCTCCGGCCGACGCTATCGTGCTCTTCGATGGAACCGACGCCGCCCTCGCCAACTGGCAGGCCGACGGCAAGGAAGGTGGTCCCACCAAGTGGGTTGTGCGCGACGGCGCCCTCGAGTGTGTGCCGAAGTCGGGCTACATCCGCTCCAAGGCGCAATTCGGCGACTGCCAGCTCCACGTGGAGTGGGCCGCACCGCGCGAGGTGAAGGGCAACAGCCAGGGCCGCGGCAACAGCGGCATCTTCCTCATGGGTCTCGTCGAGGTCCAGGTCCTCGACAATCACGACAACCCGACCTACGCGGACGGGTTCGCCAATTCCGTCTACGGGACCAACCCGCCGCTCGCCAATCCGCTACGTCCGCCGGGCGAGTTCCAGCAGGTCGACATCATCTTCCGCCGCCCCGTCTATCGCGACGGCCGCGTCGTCGATCCCGGCTACCTCACCGTGTTCTGCAACGGCGTGCTGGTGCAGGACCACACGCCGTTGGAAGGACCGGGCGGCCACATGCGGCGCACCAAACCGGGCCCGTTCCCGGAGAGCGGCCCGCTGAAGCTGCAGGACCACGGCAATCCGGTGCGTTTCCGGAACATCTGGTACCGGCCGCTGCCGCCCCGCTCCTCCGAAGGCGGCACCGACGGCGCGCTCACGCCCGCCGCGACCACCGCCAAGCGCCGCGCGATCGCGGCGGAAATCCGCAACCACGCGGAAAGCCTGCAGGGAACCGACCGTTTGCTCCGGCTGGCGGAGTCGCTCGTCTACGAAGTCGAGCCCGCCGCGACGAAACGTGTGGGGGAACTCGCGACGACCTACACCACTGGGCTGAAAGGACTGCCCTCCGCGCAACTGGAGTCACGCAAGGGCGAGATCCTCGGCGTGCTCCGCGCGTTCCGCTACCTGGCGAAACACGGCATGTACGCCGCCGGTTCCGGGCCCCAGCAGGAATTGGAGCGCATCGAGCGCGCGCAGGGCTGGGAGGAAAAGAAAAAGTAGGGCCGCCTTCGCGCGCAACGCGCCGGGGCGGCAGTATTTATTTGCGGGGCCTTCCGACGGGAACCACGTTGCGCGGTTTCCCGGATGACCCTCCGTATCGTCCACTACAACGAGGCGGTCCTGCGCACGAAAGGTGCGCGGGTTTCGACCTTCGATCCCGCGCTCGCGCGCCTGGCCGCCGACATGGTGGCGACCATGCATGAAGCGGAGGGCATCGGCCTTGCCGCCCAGCAGGTCGGTCACGCCCTCCAGCTTTGCGTGGTCGATCTCCGCGGCGCCGAGGCGAAGTTTGCCTGGGAACTGGACGGCGCACGACCGCCGCTGGAGCTGTTCATGCCCCTGACGCTGGCGAACCCCGTGGTCACGACGGTGAAGGGCACCGAGGTCACTTCTTACGAGGAGGGCTGTCTCTCGTTTCCGGGTATCCGCGGCGACGTGCTCCGGCCCGACGCCATCCGCGTCACTTTCCAGGACGAGCGCGGCACCCCGCACCAACTCGCCTGCGACGGACTCTTCGCGCGCTGCATCCAGCACGAGGTCGATCATCTGAACGGCGTGCTCTTCATCGAGCGCATGGAAAAGAAAGTCCGCTCCGGAATCGACGACGCGGTGAAGACCCTC
>JAURJO010000281.1 GCA_030832235.1 Verrucomicrobiota bacterium | reverse complement strand
GGCTCAAAAACCTCCATTTTATCCAGGCGGAGGCGCGTCTCTTTCTCGAGCAACTACCCCCGGCAGTACAGGTGATGAACTTCGTACTCCTGTTTCCCGACCCCTGGCCGAAGCTCCGGCACCACAAGAACCGCCTGATCCAGACCGAATTTCTCAACCTGGCGGTCAAACATGCCGCCCCCGGTTGCCGGCTCTACTTCAGAACCGACTACCGACCCTACTTCGACGACGCCGCTTCCGCAGTTGTGGCCCACCCGGAATGGGAGCCGACGGAGGAACCGTGGATCTTCGAACACGAGACGGTCTTCCAACAGCGCGCCCCCTCGCACCATTCGCTGGTCGCGAAGCTGCGCGGGACTTCTCCGCAAACGCCAAAACTGCATTAGCGCGGACGTGTCCCAACCCTAAAAAACCGAATACCTCCCGCGGGCCGTTTCGGGGGTTGACGGAGGCTGACGCGAAAGCCTTTTATCCGCCTTTTCCTAACCGTCACCCGCTCCCGCGCGCATGTCCCGGTTCTCCCGCTTCGCTTCCATCTTCACCGTTACGCTGCTTGGCGCTTCGCCGCTCGCGGCGGAGGGGGTGGCACCCGGCGCGGCGAAATTGATCGATTTCGGTAACGGCTGGGCGATCACCAACTCCATGGCTACCGGCTGGGCGGTGTCGGCGTTGCTCGTCGGTTTCGTGCTCTGGCTCATTGGCAAGCCCGCCATCGTCCCATCCAAGGGTCAGGCGGTGATCGAGTCGCTGATCGAGGGGCTCCGCGGCATCTTCGAGCCCATTGTGGGCAAGCACGCGTTCCCCGCCGCCTTCCCGCTGCTCGTCACATTTTTCATCTTCATCCTCTTTCACAATTGGATGGGGCTGCTGCCGGGCGTCGGAACCATGGGCTGGGGTCAAATGGTTGATGGCCATTTCCACCTGACGCGCCCGTGGATCCGGCCGCACAACGCCGACTTCAACGGCACCATCGCCCTCGCGCTCATCTCGTTCGGAGCCTGGACGATCATCGTCTTCAAGTTCGCCGGCCCGAAACTCATCCTCAAGGACCTCTTCGGCAACAAGGCCGACAAGGCCGAGACGCCGGGCTGGCTCTATCCCGTTCTCTCCCTCGTGTTCCTCGTCGTCGGGCTCATCGAGGTTTTCTCCATCGTGATCCGTCCGTTCACCCTGTCGGTCCGTCTGTTCGGCAACGTGTTCGGCGGGGAGAACCTGCTGCACGGCACCGGCTTTTTCTTCGTGTTCTATTTCATGGAGCTGCTCGTCGGCGTCATCCAGGCGCTCGTCTTCACGCTCCTCACGTCCGTTTACATCGGCCTCCTGTGCAACCATGAGGGTGGGGATCACGCCCACGACGGCCACGGAGACGGCGCCCACCACTGAACCCTCTCCCGTCGGGAGCGTGCCCCGCGCGCGCACGACGGAACTCCAACCAAAAACAGAAAGCACAAACCATGATCACGGTACTCGCTGAACTCCAGGGCAACATCGCCAGCGCGTTCGGTCTCCTCGGCGCCGCCATCGGCGTCGGTCTCATCGGCTTCAAGGCCGCCGAGGCCGTCGGCCGCAACCCCGGCGCCTCGGGCAAGGTCCTCGTCCAGGCCATCATCGGCATGGCGCTCGCCGAGGGTCTCGGCATCCTCGCGCTGTTCCTCGCCAAGTAATAGACTTGTGGATACCGGCGGCGCGCGCCGCGCGCCGCCAACCCATTTTTCCCGCCTGCCATGACGCTGCCTCTCCTCCTTGCCTCCGCCGCCCAGCCCGGCATCGCCGAGACCTTCGGCCTCGAGACGAAGTACATCATCATGCAGGTGATCAGCTTCCTGGTCGTCCTCGCCGTGCTGTACAAGTTCGGCATCAAGCCGGTCACGGCCACGATGGAGGAACGCAACCGGAAGATCGAGGCCGGCATCCGCCACGCCGAGGAGATGCAGGCCAAGCTGGCCGCCGCGCAGCAGGAGAGCGCCGCGATCGTCCGCCAGGCCAACACCGAGGCCGCGCGCATCGTGGAGGACGCCCGCCGCAGCGCGAAGGAGTTCCTCGATCGCCAGACCCAGGAGGCCGCCGGCAAGGCCGCCGATCTCCTCGCCAAGGCCCAGCAGGCGATCGAGCTCGAGCACCGCAAGATGCTCGCCGACGCCCGCGCCGAGGTCGCCCGCCTCGTCGTTACCACCACCGAGCGCGTCCTCGCCCGCAAACTTTCCGACGCCGACCGCGCCTCCTACAACGAGACCGCGGCCCGCGAGCTCTCGGGCGTCTGATCCGCCGCCGGCACCGCACCATGGCATCCGCCCGGAAAAAGGTCCAGCAGCTCGCCCGCCAGCTCTTCCGGTTGAGCGTGATCGACGGGGAAGTCTCCGCCGAACGTGTCGCCGGGGTCCTCGCCTACGTGGAGAAGAACCGCCCGGCCCAGCCGGTGGCGGTGCTCCGCGCGTACCAGCGATTGATCTCCGCCGAGGTCGCCCGCAGCCGCGCCGTCGTCGACCACGCCGGACCTCTCGCGGCCGGCGTGCTCGAAGCCATCTCCGCCGCCATGACGCGGCGCTACGGTCGCCGCATCACCAGCTCCGCCCGCCGCAACGACGCGCTGATCGCGGGCGTCCGCGTGCGCGTCGGCGACGACGTTTACGAATCCTCGGTCGCCGGCCAGCTCGAGCAGCTC
>JAURJO010000280.1 GCA_030832235.1 Verrucomicrobiota bacterium | reverse complement strand
CGGTGGGCATGCTCATGAACTCCTGGAAGTCGATCGGGGCGTCGGAATGGGCGCCGCCGTTCATGATGTTCATCATCGGCACGGGCAGCACCTTGGCGTTGGGCCCGCCGAGGCACTTGTAGAGCGGCTGGCCGAGGGCGTTGGCGGCGGCGTGGGCCGTGGCGAGGGACACGCCGAGGATGGCGTTGGCGCCGAGCTTCCCCTTGGTCGGGGTGCCGTCGAGGCGCAGCATGGCGCGGTCGACGCCGACCTGGTCGCAGGCGTCGTGGCCGATGAGAGCCGGGGCAATGCGGGCCTTCACGTTGGCGACGGCCTTCAGGGTGCCTTTGCCGAGATAACGCTTCTTGTCGCCGTCACGAAGCTCGAGGGCCTCGTGTTCGCCGGTGGAGGCGCCGGACGGCACGGCCGCACGGCCGAGAGCGCCGCAGGCGAGGCGCACATCGACCTCAACGGTCGGGTTGCCGCGGGAGTCGATGATCTCGCGGGCGGTGATGGCTGAGATGGTGGTGTTCATGGTGAAAAGGAGGTGGGTCGGAGACGCGACCAACGGGGCAGGAAAAGTGACGCGACGGGAGAGGGGAAGGGCAAAGTTGGCGAGGACGGAGAAGGAGCGGGAGAGTGGAGCTGCGGCGGCGGGCGCCCGGGTGCTGGAAGCTTAGGCGCAGACGCCGTGGACGCGCCCGCGCGCTTCGCCGAAGACGGACTCGAGATGCGGGATGCGGTTGTCCTCGACGGGAGCGGACGCTCTGCGCACGTTTTCCGTCCTGGTGTCGCCCTCGGCTGCCTTCATCCGACGAGCCTTTTTCCGCCTGCTCTTAAGCTGCCCCTTGGCGTGCGCGGCCGGCGTGCAGTCGCTTATTCCGCCGTTGGACGGGTCCGTTTCCGCCGAGATCACGCCCCTGCTTTTGCCGGGTGCGCCCGTGGTAAAGGTTCAAATCACGGTGCGCACCACGGTGCCGGGGATAAGGGAGGTTGTTTTCAACGTTCAGGCGGAGGGGCTGTCCCTGGAGGGTGACGCCCGGCTCGATGGGGCTGCGGAGGGTGAATGGCGTGTCACGAAGGGTGCGGTGGACCTGGCGGCGTGGTCGGGTCCAGCGATCAGCCGCTTTGCTCCGGCGGCGGCGGGTTCCGTGGGAGGGCAGGTGCAAATCACGGCGGCCGGAACCCTGCGGGGCGGGGTGGTGGGCGGGGGGGCAGAGTTCACGCTGGAGGGAGGGAGCTACGAGAACCCGGTGAATAAACTCTCCGTGACAGGCCTTTCGGCGAAGGTCCGCATCGCCGACTTACGCACTGTGCGCAGCGAAGCGGGGCAGGTGCTCACTTGGGAGAGCGGCAGCTTCGACCAGCTCGCGATCGGAGGGGGGCGGGTCCGTTTTCGTCTGGGAGGCAACGCGGTGCACATCGAGGAGGCGAGGGTTGCGGTGCTGGGAGGCGAACTCTCGGTTCCCCGGGCCTCCGTGGCTTTCGATGCCACTTCCTACTCGCTGGCGGCGAGGCTCACCGGCGCCCAGCTGGGCGCGATGCTGCCCCTGCTGCCGCCACTGCTTGCTTCCGCGCGGGGTAGTCTTGATGGACGCGTTGAACTGCGCAGTGACGCCGAGGGGATTCGGATCGAGAGCGCGCACCTCGCGTTGCGGAACGGCGAGACGGCCGAACTCCGCTTCCTTCCCACGCCCGGTATCGTCTCCGGCCAGTTGCCGGCGACCGTGCGTAAATACTACCCGGGTCTTGTCGCTCTTGAGACCGGCGGCATACCGCTGCGCGCGGACCGGCTTGAGCTGGTGATGAATGCGGCAGGAGATGACAAAGGGCGGACTGCGGTGGTCGCGCTGGAGGGTGGACCCGCGGATCCCGCTTTGCGCGCCCCGCTGGTAATCGATGTCAACGTCCGTGGTCCCCTGGATAAGGTCGTGGCCTTCGGCACCCATTCCCGACTGCGTTTCGGCGGGGGTAAGTGAGGCGTCTTCGTGGTTGAAGGCCGCCGGCGAACAAACATGGTCTCGCCTATGAGATTTGTCGCGGGCGCTGCTTGCATGATGATCGTTTCGCTCACCGGCTGCCTCAGCGTTAAGACCGACCCCATCGAGGTGAAGCCGATCCATATCACCGTCGACGTGAATGTTAAGGTCGACAAGGCGCTGAACGATTTCTTCGGCGACATCGATCGGAAGTCGTCCGGCAGCTGAAACTCCCTTTCATTATCATGAAGACCTCTGCCCTGCTTCGCGTCGGACTCATTGCCGTCTCGCTTTTCGCCGGCGCGGTCGCCGCACGCGCCGCCGATGACCTCGGTGCCGTGCGGTCCCGCATGGAAAAGCGCATTGGATCGGTCAATTCGCTCAAGGACCGCGGGGCCGTGGGCGAGAACAACCGCGGTTTGCTGGAGGGGCGTGGGGCTTTGGGTGGCGCCGACCAACAGGTGGTGAACGACGAGAACGCGGACCGCCGCAAGGTTTACGGTGCCCTGGCTGCCCAGACCGGGGCCAGCGCCGACGAGGTGGGCCGCAAACGCGCCGCCCAATTGGCGGACCTCGCCCGGCCCGGCCACTGGTTGCAGACGGCCGGCGGCGAGTGGCGCCGCAAGTAAGCGGCAGGGCGGTGCGCCCCGCGGCTTAGAACAGGATCCCCGCCACGCACGCGGAGAGGTAGCAGGCGATGGTGCCGCCAATCATCGCCTTGACGCCCAGTTGGGCGAGGGTGGTGCGCTGGGAGGGGGCGAGCGAACCGATGCCGCCGATCTGGATCCCGATCGAGACGATGTTGGCGAAGCCGCACATCGCGTAGGTGAGGATGATCAGCGTGCGCGGATCAGTGAACGTGCCCGCGGCCTTCATCGCCCCCATCTGCTGGAAGGAGATGAACTCGTTCAGCACGGTGCGGGTGCCGAGTAAGGCGCCCGACTGGAGGAGGTGCCCGTAGTCGATTCCGATCAGCCACGCGATGGGCGCGTAGATGACGCCGAACAGAAATTCCAGGGAGAAGCTCTTGAACGCGCCGCCGGTGAGTTCCGCTATCCAGCCGTTCAGCCCCGGCCACGAGAGCAGGGTCGTTCCGCCGACCGCCAGTGTGTGCGGGGCGCCGATCCAACCGAGGATCGCGTTGAACATCGCGACCAGCGCCGTGAAGGCGATCAGCATGGCCCCGACATTCACCGCGAGTTTCAGGCCGTCGGTCGTGCCCGCGCAGACGGCGTCGACCACGTTGGCTCCGATCCGGTCCTTGGAAACGTCGAGCGTGGTGTTCACCTGCTCGGTCTGCGGCAGGAGCATCTTCGAGATCATTAGTCCGGCGGGCGCGTTGATCACGGAAGCCGTGATGAGGTGCGTGGCGAACACGACCTTCTGCTGCGGGTCATCGCCGCCGAGG
>JAURJO010000279.1 GCA_030832235.1 Verrucomicrobiota bacterium | reverse complement strand
GTCTCACCTCCTATTTTCTGCTGATCTCGCTCGGTGGTGCGCGGGGAGGATACATCGACGCGATCGTCGCACCGGCCTTCCTCAGCGACTACCGCGAATTGCAGCTCGGGCTCTGGCTGCTGAGTTATTTGCTGGGCGTGCTTTGTTTCCGGCACGCGAGCCGCGAGATCGGGTACGCCGCGGCGATCGGTGCGGTCGGCGTCCTCGCCGCCTTGCCGGGTCTGAACACCCTGTTCGATGGCGGTCGTCCGATCGGCGAGGAGTACCTCACGTTTTTCAAGGACCGTTGGCCGTACATCGCCGCGGGCGTCGTCGCGTTCATCCTCGGCGCGATTGATTTCCGCCGTTTCCGGCTCAGCGCCGAGTGGCAGCCGCGCCTGGCGGGGTTCGTGATGGCGTTGAGCGTCGGGCTTGGCGCGGTCTTCGTGATGACCTGGGAGGATCGCCGGCGCGACGATATCCTGAGCGCGACGCGGAATTTCTACGGCACGCTGAAGGTCATCAATTACAACGCGGGCGACGAGGAGGAGAACTACCACCTGCTGCTCCACGGGGCGACCACGCACGGCATCCAGTTCACGCGGCCCGACAAGGCCGTCATGCCGACGACCTACTACGCCGACGCCAGCGGTGTGGGGCTCGCGATCAACAACCTCCCGCAGACGCCGCGCCGACTCGGACTGGTGGGGCTCGGTACCGGCACGCTCGCCGCCTACGCCCGCGGCGGCGATTACCTGCGCATCTACGAGATCAACCCCGACGTCGAGCAGCTCGCCCGGAAGCACTTCAAGTACCTCGATTACTGCCAGGGGAAGGTGGACATCGTCATGGGCGACGCCCGTCTGATGATGGACCGGGAGGTGGCGGCGGGGAACACGCAGAAGTTCGACTTGCTCGCGCTCGACGCGTTCAGCAGCGACGCGATTCCCGTGCACCTGCTGACGCGCGAGGCATTCCAGACCTACCTGCGCCAGATCCGGGATGACGGCGTCATCGCGGTGCACATTTCGAATCGCTACCTCGACCTGCGTCCGGTGGTGGAGCGCCTCGCCGCGGAGTTCGGCCTCTCGACGGTCTGCATCTCGGAGGACAGCGAGGCCAATTGGTGGGTCTACGCCACCACGTGGGTGCTGGTTTCGCGCGACAAAAACTTCCTCGCCGCCAAGGACATCGCCGCGGCGGCTGACACGGCCGCGGGTGCGAAGGCGGGACCGCTGTGGACGGACGACTTCGCCAGCCTCTACGCGATTCTGAAGTGAGGCGTTCGCGGATCGGCCGCCGCGTCCTGCTCGCCTCCGGGGTTCTCGCGCTGGTTTTTCCGTTCCGTGCACCGGGCGCCGCGCCGGGTACGGAGCCGCTCTTTGACGGTCGGACGCTCGCGGGTTGGGTGCCGTCGGGTTTCGAAGGTGAACGCGGCGTGCGCGTGGAGCGTGACTTCGAGCCCGGCCGCGCGGCGATTGTGATCGAGGCCGGGACAACGCTTGGGGGGATCACCTCGACGCTCGGAGCGCGACTGCCGCGCATCAATTACGAGGTGGGCTTCGAGGCGATGCGGGTGGAGGGAGGAGATTTCTTCGGGGCACTGACCTTCCCGGTGGAAAACACCGCGTGCACCCTGGTGCTCGGAGGGTGGGGAGGGGCGGTGGTGGGGATTTCGAGCGTCGACGGGATGGATGCCTCCGGAAACGATACGACGCGGGAGTTGGAGTTTGCTGATCGGCGCTGGTACCGGGTCCGCCTGAGAGTGACGCCGGGGCGCATCGAGGCGTGGATCGACGAGAGAAAGGTCGTGGATCTGGAAACAGCGGGGCGTCGGCTGAGCCTGCGGCCGGGTGATATTCAGAAAGCCCGACCATTGGGAATATCGACTTACATGACAAAAGCGGCGGTGCGGGCGATCACGCTGGCGCGTCTGTAGCGCCCGCAATGGATCTACCTCCGTGACTCCGCCGAGGAACCGCGGATAGCAGGGCTACCACTAGCCGTCCCCGCAATCATAGGCTCCGCGAAGAAGAGGTTCGGGAGGAAACGGATCGGCCATCCGCTCCGGCGGGCAGCCTAAATGACCCTCGGTTGCGGCGGAGTAGCTGGCCATTGGGCTGCTGATTTGCGCTTGCGGGGGTTGGACAGGTTATCATTGCTCTCCTCGTCCGTGCCCCCGCGGGCGTAGTTCATCGGTAGAACGTGTGCTTCCCAAGCATGAGAGGCGGGTTCGATTCCCGCCGCCCGCACCAACACTGTTAGTTCCAACCCAAAACACCGTAAATACACCCATGAAGTCCATCGTTACGTTCGTTGTCGCCTCCCTGTTCGCCGCCGGCGTCGCTTTCGCAGCCGCTGAAACCTCCAAGCCCGGCAAGTGCTGCGCCGCGGCCGCCAAGGAAGGCAAGAAGTGCGAGCACAAGTGCTGCGTCGAGGCCGCCAAGGCCGGTGACAACTGCACGAAGTGCGGCGGCGCCGGCAAGATCGCCAAGCCCGCCAAGTAATCGGCAAGTCCGATTCGAATCCCGAGCCGCGCCGGTTCGCCGTCGCGGCTTTTTTACGCCCGGATGCCCGACTCCGCAGCCGGCTGGCGCAGCGAATTCCAGCGAGCGAGGACGCGGGCGCGGATTTCCTTCGGCGAAAGTCCGTGTTTGGCGCGCAAGACCTCCACGCTGGAGCCGTGCTCGACGAAGTTGTCCGGCCAGCCGATCCGTTCGACGGCGGTGGCGCTGCCGGCCTCCTGCAACGCCTCGAGGACGGCGCTGCCGAATCCTCCGGCGAGCACATGATCCTCCATTGTGACGATGAGTGAAGCCCGGGCGGCTTGCTCGAGCAGGAGAGTGCGATCGAGCGGCTTCACAAAGCGGGCGTTCACGACGCCGACCGACAGGCCTTCCCTGGTCGCGAGATCGTCGGCGAGGGCCAATGCGTCCTGCACCATCGGGCCAAGCGCCCAGATCACGATGTCGGATCCCTCGCGCAGCGTTTCGGCGCGGCCCAGGGGAACGTCGGCGGGATGCTCCTTGATCGTAACGCCGGTCCCGGCGCCGCGCGGGTAGCGGATGAAGCCCGGGCCCTCGAGGCGCAGGCTCGTGTGGAGCATGTCGACGAGTTCGTCCTCGTTCCGTGGCTGCATGATGACGGCGTTGGGCACGCAACGCAGGTAGGCGAGGTCGAAGAGGCCGTGGTGCGTGGGGCCGTCGTTGGGTGATAGCCCGGCCCGGTCCATACAGAAGGTCACCGGCAGGTTTTGCAGGGCGACATCGTGGATGACCTGGTCGTAAGCCCGCTGGAGAAAGGTCGAGTAGATGGCGCAGACCGGGCGAAAACCCTTGGTGGCCATGCCCGCGGCGAAGAGGACGGCGTGTTCCTCGGCGATGCCGACGTCGAAGAATTGCCGCGGCACCGCAGCCGCGAGGTGCGAAAGCCCCGTGCCGCTCGGCATGGCGCCGGTGATGCCCACCACGCGAGAATCCGCCTTGGCGAAGCGGACGAGCGCCTCGCCGAAAACGTCCTGATAGTTGGGGGGGGTGCCGGGCGCGGATTTTTTGCCTTCGCCGGAGACGGGGTCAAACGGCCCGGAGCCGTGGAAGCGTTCCGGATGGGCCACGGCCGCCTCGAGTCCGCGGCCCTTCTTCGTGAGGACGTGCACGACCACCGGCACGCCGCAGTTTTTGGCGAACTCCAGGTTCTTGATCAGGGCGTCGTAATCATGGCCGTCGACGGGGCCGAGGTAGCGGAGCCCGAACTTCTCGAAAAGCGACGACTCCACGAAGAAGTCCTTCGTCTCGCGCTTCCACCGGTGGTAAACCCGGTTCATCTCCACGCCGGCGGGGAAACTGCGGAAGAACGCCTCGAGGTCGTGGTGGATTCGGTTGTAAGTCGGGTTGGTGCTGATCCGGTTCAGGTACCGCGAGATCGCGCCGACATTCTTGGCGATCGACCATTCGTTGTCATTGAGGATGACGATCAGGCGCTTGGTGGCGCTCACGACGTTGTT
>JAURJO010000278.1 GCA_030832235.1 Verrucomicrobiota bacterium | reverse complement strand
TTGGCAACGCCGGCGGCCACCGCTCAATGGCACCCGTTCGCCCCATGCGATTCGCCCCTGTTCGCCGCTTCCTTGCCCCGCTTCTGCTTGCTCCGCTGGTTTCCGCGTTGCCGGCGGCCGAAGCCGCCAAGGCGGCCGCGCCCGATCCCGCCTCGCTGCCCGAGCCGCGCCGCATCGTTGTCCCGAAGCTACGCGGCGAACTCACCCTCGACGGTGAGTTCCAGGAGCCCGTCTGGGCCAAGGCCGCGGTCATCGGGCCGTTCGTGCCTGCCGCCGGCAAGGGGGCCGCGCGCGAGTCGACGGTCGTGCGGTTGTGGCACGACGACACCGCGCTGCACCTCGGCTGGACCTGTCTCGACACCGACATCCAGGGGACGTTCACCGCGCGCGACAGCAAGTTTTGGGAGGAGGAAGTCGTCGAATTCTTCGTCACGCGGGGTGAACTGACCCGTTACTACGAGCTGCAGTGGAACCCGCTCGGCGGGGAGTTTGACGCGATCATCCGCAACACCCTCGACGAACGCGGGGTGTCGAGGAAGTTCGAGGGCGACTGGAGCTACACCGCCAAGGGCATGCGCAGCGCGGTGAAGGTGCGCGGCACCGTCGGAAAATCCGGCGACCGCGACGAGTCTTGGCAGGTCGAGGTGTCGATCCCCTTTGCCGACCTCGGCGGACCCGCGCCCAAGCCCGGTGAGGTGTGGCGGGCCAACTTCTATCGCTTCAACCGCGGTGAGGGTCATCCCGTGGAAATGCTCAGCTGGAGCGCTCCCATCCTGAACGGCTTCCACCAGCCCTCCCGCTTCGGCTTCCTTGAGTTCGGCCGCTGACGTCCACTTTCCTCCAGGGCAACCCGGTCCGCCTTGGCGCGTCTTGCCAGTATCCTTCCACCCCTACCCGTTTCCAATCACATGAATACCCCCGCGTTTTCCCGCCGCCGCTTCCTCCAGGGCTCCGCCCTGCTGACCGCCCCGCTCCTCCTGCCGTCCCGCGTGTGGTCGCAGGCGACCGCCCCCAGTCGCCGGTTCACGGTGGGCTGCATCGGCATGGGCAAGCAGATGCACGGCCACGTCGGCAACCTGCTCCCGCGCGACGACGTGCAGATCGTCGCGGTGTGCGACGTCGACGTCACCCGCCGCGAGCATCAGCGCCGTCGCATCGACGCCGCCTACGCGAAGAAGACCGGCGAGGACTACAAGGGTTGCGCCGCCTACAACGACTTCCGCGAGCTGCTCGCCCGGAAGGACATCGACATCGTGCTCATCGCCACGCCCGACCACTGGCATGCCTACATCGCGATCGCCGCTGTGCGGGCCGGTAAGGACGTCTACTGCGAAAAGCCGCTTACCTACAATGTGCGCGAGGCCGTCGAGCTGGTGAAGGCCGTGCGCGCCACGGGCCGGGTCTTCCAGGTGGGCTCCCAGCAGCGTTCGTCGAAGGAGTTCCGCGTGGCCGCCGAGCTGGTGCGCAACGGCCTCATCGGCCGTGTCCACGCCGTGGGCGTCTCCTTCGGGGATCCCGCCCAGCCCTACGACAAGCCCGCCGAACCGATGGAGCCCGGTCTCGATTGGAACCTGTGGTGCGGCCCGGGTCCGCTGGTGAACTACAACCCGATGCTGTCGCCCCGCGGCGTCCATAACCACTTCCCGCATTGGCGTAACACGTGGGAGTTCGGCGGCGGGATGATCACCGACTGGGGTGCCCATCACATCGACATCGCCCAGTGGGGTCTGGACAAGGACGGCAGCGGCCCCGTCGAGGTGCGTGCCCCGCGCGACTGGCAGACCGCCAAGCGCGGCGCCCAGCTCGTCTACGCCGACGGCACCGTGCTCACCCACGTGAAGGGCAAGGGCGTCTCGTTCTACGGCACCGAGGGCGAGATCCACGTGAACCGCGGCAAGTTCGAGTTCGTCCGCGACACCAAGGTGATCCACAAATTCTGGGACAAGGAGGTCGACAAGGGCACGTCGCTCGAGCGCGAGGTCACCCTCACCGAGCGCGAGTTCCTCGCCGACGCCAAGGTGAAGCTCTACAACAGCAAGAGCCACTTCCAGGACTTCATGGACGCGGTGGTTTCGCGGAAGCGTCCGATTTGCGACGTCGCGATCGGCGCCAGCACCGCGATCGCGTGCCACGTGATGAACTTCGCCTACCACTACGGCGCCAACGCCAAGTGGGATCCGGTGCGCAACAAGTTCGCCGGGTTCAACAGCGGCGGGGACTCGCGCTGGCTCACGCGCGAGCGTTATCGCGACAACTGGGGCGTCTGAAGGCGGACCGTCATCCGGTTTGCCAGCGGGCCGGGGGTGGTTTTCGTCAGCTCATCGCAGTCGCCGCCCCGGCGGCTGGCGTCCGCCACAACCCACCGTAACCCGCCATGCACATCCGCGTACCGAAGGACTGGGAGTTGCCCGAATCGGCCGTCACGCCCGAGCGTGACTACACGTTGCGGCCGCGGCGTGACTTTCTGAAATCGGCCGCGGCGGCCGGCGGTGCGGTGCTGCTGCCCGCCGCATTGCGCGCGACGACGGCGGGGTTTCCCACTCGGGTGAATCCCGATTACCGTGACCCCGCGCTCAAGCCGACGGCCTACGAGCTGATCACGAGCTACTGCAATTTCTACGAGTTCGGCACGGCCAAGGATCAGCCGAAAGTGAACGCCAACCGGGGATGGAAGACGGAACCGTGGACCGTCGAGATCACGGGTCTCTGCCGGAATCCCCTGAAAATCGATGCCAACGACCTCGTGACGAAACTCGGCGGCGCGGAGCAGCGCGTGTACCGCTTCCGTTGCGTGGAGGCGTGGTCGATGGTGATCCCTTGGGATGGCTTCCCGCTCTCCAAGCTGATCGCGCTGGCGGATCCCAAGCCGGAGGCGAAGTTCGTCTCGTTCACCACGTTCAACGACCCGAAGAACGTGCCCGGCCAGCGCAGCGAGGTGCTGGACTGGCCCTACTTCGAGGGGCTGCGGCTGGACGAGGCGAACCACGAGCTGTCATTCATCGCCACCGGCATCTACGGACGA
>JAURJO010000035.1 GCA_030832235.1 Verrucomicrobiota bacterium | reverse complement strand
CCGCCCGTGCCCCAGACCTGGTGGCGCGCCTCCGGGGTTATTGCGAAGGGCGTGCCACTGTAGGCCCGCCACGTGTTGGTGGCCGCGATCAGCAGCAGCGGCGCGCGCTTGGTTCCCGCGGCGCGCCGCACGATGAAGGTGCAGTGATACTGGCGCGGCTTCCCTTCCCACTCGAAGTCGAACCGCGCGACGAAGAACCCGCTGCGCGCGGTGACCGGGGACTTCCAGCGGTGCGTCACGTTCCAGCGGCAGTCGTAGAGGTCGTCCGAGGCCAGCCGCAGGCCGTGCCCGCGTTTCGCGTCCTTCGCGGGATCGTAAGCGCCGAAGCGGGGAACGTCGGCGGCGAACGACGGGCCGCCGATCATCCAGGTGCCTTGGTTGATGATCACGCCGTGGCGTCCGGCGCCTGAGACGTCGCCCACGGGGTCGCCGGTCTCCTCCGTGAGTGGCCAGGCCCCGAGCACGCCGGCGCCCCGGGCGGAGGTGAGGCCGCCGTCGGCGAAACGAGCGGAGATCTCCGCGGCTGACAGCGCGCGGTCGTACACCGCGGGCTGCGCGATGTCGCCATCGAGGAAACGCGTGGCGGCGCCGGCCTGCCCCATCGCGCCGAGGCGTAGGGGATGCCGGCCGGGTACCAGTGGTCCCGCGAACGGCCAGGCACCCGCCTCGCGGCCGTTGACGTGCACGCGTTTGGTCGCGCCATCCCAGGTCGCCACGACGTGGTGCCATTCGTTGCGCTTCAGGGCGCCGGCGGCCGTGCGGTGGATGACTTTCTCGTCGGGCGAAACACCGTCGCCGAGGAAGAAGCCGACGTAGCCTTCCGGGCCGACGCCGAGCGCGAACCCGTCGTCGGCCTCCTTGTCCTCCTGCGTGATCACCCCTTGCAGCGGTTTCAGGTCCCAAGGCCGCACCCAGCATTCGAGGGTGAGCGCGCGCAGCGGACCCTCGATGCCGCGGGCGCAAGCCACGTAGGACCCCGGATGGATCGGCTGCGGGTTCGCGGCAAAAGAGCCAAGTTCCGCTAGCACCTCGTCGCCCGCGGGATTGTCGACGTCGCGGCCGAGGCGGCAGATCGTCAACCGGTACGGCACACTGGTGCTCACGCAGAGCTCGAGCGTTTCGCCGGCGGCGATCGAGTGCTCGAGTGAATACGCGTGCACGCCCGGCACGGCCAAGGCGCGGTGCGGTGGCGGGGAGGCGGAAGCGGCTGCCGGAGTAGGCGGAGTGGAGCAGCCCGACGGTAGCAATGTGGCCGCGCTGGTGGCGGCGGCGGTCGCGCCGGCGTCGCGCAGGAAGCGGCGACGGGAAACGGGACGCTCCCCGCTCACGACTTTTTCTTCGTCGGGGTCTTTGCCTTGGCCTTCGCGGGTGCCGGCGCCGTTTTGTCGTCGAGGTTGCGGTCCAGCGCGGCGGGATCGAGGTCGACCTGCACGCCACCGACGGGCACGGCCAAGCCTGCGCTCCAGAGGATGCCGTTTAGAACGAGAGTGCGTTGGCTGGGATACTCCCAACTCTTGTGTAGATCAGCTCCCGTGAAACCGAAGCCACGGCCGCCTTCCGGCCGCTGGTGCGCCCACGCGATCACCTCGGCGCGGCCAACGTGTTTTCGGGCGTCGGCCGTCGAACGCGATTTGTCGGGCACGGCGCCGCGGAGCAGCGGAGTGACGCCCGCGGGCGCGAAGTGCAGGTTGTAAAGCCAGCCGTCGGCGGGCGCCGCGAAGGGCTTCACGCCACGGGTCACCTCGTGCGCGGCGATGTCGTTGAACTCCATGTCCCAATGCCCGCGGCTGCCGATGTCGCTGTGGAAGACCGCGCCAAGCCAGCCCTTCACCGCCGCGCCGTCGGCGCCGAGGGGAAAGTCCATCGCCTGGTGAAGCAGCACGAGCCCGGTGCCGCCGGCCATGAGCCGCGCCAGCGTCGCCCAGCGGCCCGGTTCGGCGAACGGCTGTTTGCCGCCGCCGTCACCGAAATAGACGATGCACCGCGCCCCCTCGAGGACGCGCTCGTTCTTCGGCCAGCCGCGCGCCATCACCGGCCAGACACCGGGCTGCGCGCGCAGCCAGTCCATCAGCAGCGCGCACCCCGCGAAATACTCGTGGGCCATCGGTTTGCTGCTGGGCGCTCCGGCGAGAAGCACGATCTTCGCGAGACCCGGCCGGGGAGCTTCGACCTCGAGCGGCACACCCGACTGATCGTAGGACGGCGCCGCGGCGAGCGGGACGAGGACGGTGAGCAAAACAAACAGGGCGGTGGGTACTCTCATGGGGTGAAGCGGAAATATTCGGCTTTGCGCCGCCGGGAGGCGCCGGCCTTTCGCGGTCGGAGCGCGTTCAAATCGGAAAATCAAACGAGGATATCGCGCACGACGCGGCCGTGGACGTCGGTGAGGCGGTAGTCGCGGCCGTCGTGACGGAACGTGAGGCGCTCGTGGTCAAGGCCGAGCTGGTGGAGGATCGTCGCGTGGAGGTCGTGCATGTGGACCTTGTTCTCCACGGCGAAGTGACCGAACTCGTCGGTCTCTCCGTAGGCGAAGCCGGGTTTGAAACCACCGCCGGCGAGCAGAACGGAGAAACCCGTCGGGTTATGGTCGCGGCCGGTGCCGTTCTTCTCGGCGTACGGCGTGCGGCCGAATTCGCTGCCCCACCACACGATGGTGTCCTCCAGCAAACCGCGCGCCTTCAGGTCGGCCAGGAGGCCGGCGACGGGTTTGTCGACGCGCACGGCGTGGTCCTTGTGTTTGGGGAGGTTGGAGTGCTGGTCCCAGGCCGGGTTGTTGGTGTTGTCGGAGTAATTGACCTGGATGTAGCGCACGCCGGCCTCCGCGAGGCGGCGGGCCATCAGGCATTGGCGGCCGTAGTCGTCGGTGGGTTCCTCGCCGATGCCGTAGAGGGCGAGGGTCGCGGCCGACTCGCGGGAGAGGTCGAGGACGTCGGGCGCGTGGTTCTGGAGGCGCCACGCGAGCTCGTAGGAACTGGCGAGGGCCTCGAGCTCGCGGTCACCGGGGCGGGTGCGCAGCTGCTCGCCGTTCAGCGCGCGGATGAGCTCGAATTGCCGCTGCTGGGCCGCGGCGGAGAGGTCGGGGTGACGGACGTTGCGGAGGGCGGCCTCGACCGCCTTCTGGCCGGCGCGCCCGATTGCGGTGCCCTGGAAAACCGCCGGGAGAAAACCGCTGCCGTAGTTACGCGGTCCGCCGTTGGCCATCGTCGGGCTCAGGGAAACGAAGGCCGGGAGATTCTCACTTTCGGACCCGAGCCCGTACGTTACCCACGAGCCCATCGAGGGCCGGATCTGGTTCGTCGTTCCCGTGTGAAGAAACAGCGTGGCCGGGCCGTGGGCGACGCCCTCGGTGTGCATCGAGCGCACGACGCAGTAGTCGTCGGCGTGGCGCGCGATGTGCGGGAACAACTCCGAGACCCAGCGACCGCTCTGGCCGCGCTGGCGGAACTCCCACATCGGTTTCATCACGCGCCCGGTCGCGCCGGCGCCGGTCTTCGCGATCGCGCGCTGGTCGAGGAACTCGAGCATGCGGCCGTCGTTGGCGTAGAGGGCGGGCTTGTAGTCGAAGCTGTCGAGATGGCTCACCCCGCCGCCCATGAAGAGGAAGATGACGCGCTTGGCCCGCGGGCGATGGTGGCCGGCCCGGGCGGCGACCGGGTTCGCTCCACGGGTCGCGGCTTGGGCCGCCATGCCGGCGAGGGCGAGGAAACCGAAACCGCACGCGACGCGGCTGAGGGCTTGCCGGCGGGATAGGGGAAGGGGCGGCGTCATGGGGCGGGGTTTAGTCGAGGTAGCGGAAATCCGCGCTGGCGAAAAGCGCTTGGTGCAGCTGGGCCCAGGCCCCCTCGCGATCTCGGTCGCCGGCCGCGCCGCCGACGAATTCGAGCGCCAGAGCCTGCTCACGTTCCCGCGGCGGCCGGCCCAGCATGGTCCGGTACGCGTGCACCACGCGCGCATCGTCCGCCGCATTCGGCGTCTCGCGCCGCGTGCGCTCGGCGGCGTGGCGCGCCTGCTCTATCACAAAGGGATGGTTCAGCATGAAAAGCGCCTGCGGCGCCACCGTGGTCGCCCCGCGGCGCGCGACGGACGCGTTGATGTCGGCGAAGTCGAACACTTCGAAGAGCTCGGGGCGGCGGTTGCGGAACGCCGGAGTGTAGACGCTGCGGCGCACGTCGGTGAACACGTAGCCATACTCACTGGCGGGCGGGGTCGCGCCGAAATTCGGGCCGCCGCGCGCGAGGTCGAGCCGCCCGGCCGCGAGGAGTAACGCGTCGCGGATCTCCTCCGCCTCCAGCCGACGGCGCTTCGCGTGGGAAAGCAGCCGGTTGTCGGGATCGCGCTCAGCCGCTCCGGCCGCCGGAAGCGATGAGAGTTGGTAGACGCGCGAGACCATGATCTCGCGCACCAGGGTCTTCACCGACCAGCCGCCCGCGGTGAACCGCAGCGCAAGGTGGTCCAGCAGCTCCGGGTGCGTCGGCGTCTCGCCCGTTGTGCCGAAATTGTCTACCGACCGCACCAGCCCTTCGCCCAGCAGCCACGCCCAGACGCGGTTCACCGTCACGCGCGCGGTGAGCGGATTCCTTTCACTCGCGATCCAGTCCGCCAGTTCACGGCGGCCGCTTTCGTCGGGCCGGAACTGCGGGGCCTCGCCTCTATGGGCGACCGCGAGGAACCCGCGCGGAACTTTGGGACCCAGGTTGCGCGCAATCCCGCGCACTCGGATCTCGGTATCGCCAATTTCCCCGGCGGCCTCGCGCACACTCATCGTCAGCGGTCGCTTCGGGCCGGAGGCCGTCAGCTTTTTCAGCTCGGCTTCTACGCGGCGCAGCTCGGCGGCGCGTTTCTCGGCCTCGGGATCGGCCTTTGCGACCACGGGCGCGGCGGGGGCGGGCGGCGTCGCGTCGGCGCGGGCGTCGAGGGGCAGCAGCTGCAGGGCGTCGACGATCACGTAGCCGTCCGTGCCCTCGTTGGACACGAGCACGTATCCCTGGCCGTCTTTTTCAAAGCGGAATTGCCCGAGCGACAGCAGGCGTTCGCCCGCGGGCGGGTCCTGACGCTGGTTGACGGTGAGCGTGACCTCGCCGTCGGCGTGGAGGATCGTGACGGGCACGTTGGTCGCGCGGTTGATTCCTGCCGTGTAACCGAAACGCACCTCATAGCGGCCGGTGGCGGGCACTGCCGGGGTGAACGAGATGGTTTTCTCCCCCTTACCGTCGTTGTTGTCGGTGAGGTAGCCCTCGCCGACAAAGCCGGGCGTGGTCTGCGAGGACTTCCACGCTCCCACGATACGTGCCTGGGTCTCGTCGAGCACGAGGCCCGGCAGGTCGCTTGGCGCGATGCTGCGGGCCTTTTTCGCCGCGGGCGCCTTGGCGAGGGCGCGCAAACGGGCGGCTTGTTTCTCGAGGGCGGCGACCTTCGCCTCGTGCGCGGTCAGGGCCTTTTCCTCGTCCGGCGGGAGCGGGAGGGTGGCGTCGACCCAGCGGGCGACGTTGTCGGTGTAGTTGTGGAGCGTGTGCGTGCCGCGCAGGATGCCGGCGAGGCCGTAGTAATCGCGCAGGGTGACCGGATCGAACTTGTGGTCGTGGCAGCGCGCGCAGCTCAGCGTCATCCCGAGGAAGGCCTTGCCGAGGGTGTCGAGCTGTTCGTCGACGACGTCCATGCGCAGCTGGTCCTTGTTCTGCTCCTCGTAATTGGTCGGCCCGAGCGTGAGGAACGCCGTCGCGGTGAGCCGCCGAGAGCGTTCCGCGGGGTTAGCGGCGGGGAGCAGGTCGCCGGCGATCTGCTCCCGGATGAAGTCGTCGAACGGCAGGTCGCGGTTCACCGCGTCGATCACGTAGTCGCGGTAGCGCCAGGCGTCCTTGAACAAGAGCGTGCGGCCGCCGCCGCTCGATTCCGCGAAGCGCGCGACATCGAGCCAGCGTCGGCCCCAGCGTTCCCCGAAGTGCGGCGACGCGAGCATTTCATCCACCAACCTCGCGAAGGCCGTGGGGCTCGGATCGCGCTCGAACGCGGCCAGCTGCGCCGCCTCGGGCGGCAGACCGAGCAGGTCGAACGACGCGCGCCGCAGGAGCGCCGCCGGCGTGGCATCGGGCGCGGGCGTGAGCTCCTTGTCCTTCCAGCGCGCCGCGATGAAACGGTCGATCTCCGTGCGGGCCCAGCCCGCGGCGTCGGGCGCGGGCGTCGCCGGCCCTACCGGCGGGACAAAACTCCAGAAGCGCCGGCCTTCCTCGAACGTCATCGCGCGTCGTCCGGACGTCGCGCCGGCGACCGTCGCCGGCGTGGCCGGGGCGGGCGCGCCGCGGCGCACCCATTCCTCAAGCAGCGCCACCTCCTCCTTGGGGAGCGCCGACTTCGGCGGCATCGCCTCGAACTCCAGCTTGGTGTAGCGGATCGCCTTGATGAGCGGACTCTCCTCGGGCTTACCGGGGATCACCGCCGGCCCCGAATCGCCGCCGCGCAGCCAGCCCTCGGCGTGGTCGAGCCGCAGGCCCGCCTTCACCTTCTTGTCCGCCGCGTGGCACTCATGGCACCGCTCGATCAGCACCGGGCGGATTTTCTTTTCGAAGAACTCGATCCCGGCGTCGTCCGCCGCGGCTGCCGACACCGCTGCCGCGAGCAACGCGTAGGTACGCGCGAGGTTGCGGGAAAAAGCGAACGCGGTCATGGGGTGGGGCGGCGGGGGCGGGGCGGCTACGGGACCAAAAAAGAATGCGCCCTCGCCGTACGCAAGCGGCCAGATGGGTCCGCTTCGACGCGTTTTATAAGCTCCGCCTCTCTGTTCCCTCCGTTTGCTCCTGTTGAGTCCTGGTTTTAAACTGGAGGTAACAGAGGTATCGGAGGACGAGGATAAATCAGGCAGACGGGCCGGAAAGCGCGTCGCGACCCGCCTTCGATCAGGGCGGCAGGCCCTTGGCGAGGGCGGCGTTGATGCGGTCGGTGATCGAGCGCATGCGCGCGCGCACCGCGGGTGCGTCGACGGTCAGGACGCGCCGGTCCTCCATCACGACGCGGCCGTGGATGATCGTGGTGCGCACATCGCGCGGACTGGCGGCGTAAACGAGCGCCGCGTACGGGTCGTGGAGCGGCACCATCGCGGTGCTGTCGGTGTCGACGAGGATGACGTCGGCGAGTTTGCCCGGCTCCAGCGAGCCGAGCCGGTCCTCAAGGTGCAGCGCGCGGGCGCCGCCGCGGGTGGCCAGCTCGACGACGTCGATCGCGGGCATGAGATTGCGATCGCGACGGTCGAGCTTGTGGACCTTCGCGACGTAGCCGAGCTGGCCGATGATATCGAGGGTGTTGCCACTCATCGGACCGTCGGTCGCGAGGCCGACGCGCACTCCGGCGGAGAGCATCCTCGGGACGGGCGCGACGCCCTTGGCGGACTTGATGTTGGCGACCATCGCGTGGGCGACGCCGGCGCCGCTCGCGCGGAGGAGCTGGATGTCGGCGTCGTCGACGAAGATGCAATGGGCGGCGACGAGGCGGT
>JAURJO010000277.1 GCA_030832235.1 Verrucomicrobiota bacterium | reverse complement strand
GGCGGCAGGCTTCTGCTGCGCTAGCTGCGCAGCAGCCTGCACGTTACCGGCGGCGGCCGCCTGCTGCACCTGCTGGGCGAGTTCGGCGGAGATCGCCGCATCTTGGGCAACGGCGAACGAGGAAGAAAGCGCCACGAGGGCGGCTACAATCAAGGACCGAGTTTTCATAGGGAAATAAGCTGTTTGGTTGATGTACTACGACTATTTTGAGGAAACGCGAAGGACTGGCTTTCCACGCTATCCCCTCTGACTCATCAACCAGACGACTCGAAACGGTAGTCGGCAACAGAAATTTACAAAAATATGCCACCGATTCGCGCTAGGGATTTGTCGACTACCCAACTAAAGCTAACCCTTCACTCCCACCGTTCACCCACCCAAGCACGCACCGAGCGATCTTATTAATTATTTAAGTATCTTTCGATCAATTGGTTCCACAATATAGTTAACCCACCAACACGCAGGTTTGACTCCAACAACCGCACTCTCGCGCTCCCTGCAGTTTTATTTCAGCGAACTAACATGCCTCTGAAACAGCTCTCTGAAGATCAGATCAGCAACTGGACAAGATCACAGAAGGACCGCTGGTGGTTTGAGAACATCTACCGCGGTGAGGTGCCCCAGCTGACGCTGCGCTCCGCCGCTACGGGTTTCATCCTCGGCGGCATCCTCTCCGCCACCGCGCTTTACATCGGCGGGAAGACTGGAATCTCAATCGGTGTCGGCCTCACTTCCGTAATCCTCGCGTTCGCGATTTTCCGCACTCTCGCGCGCAGCGGTATCATCTCCGATTTCACGATCCTCGAGAACAACTGCACGCAGTCCATCGCCACCGCCGCCGGCTACATGATCACGCCGCTCATCTCGAGCATGGCGGCCTACATGCTGGTCACCGGAAAGATCGTGCCGTGGTGGCAGATGATCATCTGGAACGTTGTCATCTCGACCCTCGGTGTGCTCGTCGCGTTTCCGATGAAGCGCCGCTTCATCAACGAGGATCAACTCCCCTTCCCCGAGGGTCGCGCCTGCGGAGTCGTGCTCGATGCGCTCTACACCGGCCAGGCGCAGTCGGGCATGTTCAAGGCCCGACTACTAGCCTTCACCGCGATCTGGACGGGCCTTTACCAGACGATCACCAGCGACGGCTGGATGAAGCTCATCCAGTTCAAGCTCCTGCGCCTCGACCAATGGGCGGGAATGAAGGAGCCATGGCACCTCAACGAGCGGCTGGACACCTACTACTACACGCTGGCCGCTAAACTTCACCTCTGGACGCCGAAGATCCTCGGCACTGACATCCGCCAACTCGGTCTGCGGCTCACTCTCGACGCCGCCATGCTCGGCGTCGGCGGACTGATGGGCATCCGCATCGCGACGAGCTGCGTCCTCGGAGCGTTCATCAATTTCGCGGTGCTGGCGCCGATCATGATCCAGCGTGGCGACATCAAGTCCTACACTTCGCCAAGCGGTGCGATCGTGAACATCACCCGCGCCGAGATCGTCAACCAATGGTCTCTCTGGTGGGGCGTCACCATGATGGTCGTCGGATCGCTCGTGAGCCTGGCCGCCAAGCCCGATCTTTTCACCAACGCACTCAAGTCCCTGCGCGGACGGAAGGCCGCGGAACCCGCGGGCGACGACCCGCTCCGGGACATCGAGTTGCCACTCTGGATGTCATGGGTCGGCGTTCCGATCTTCAGCGTCATCGGCGCTTGGATCACACACGAGTTCTTCGGCGTCCCATGGCTTCTCGCGCTGCTGTCCCTGCCCCTGATTTTCGTGCTCACGGTGATCTGCACCAACTCGATGGCGCTCACCTCCTGGACGCCGACCGGCGCACTCTCGAAGATCACGCAGTTCACGATGGGTGCGGTGGATCGCTCCAACCCGGCGAGTAATTTGATCCCGGCCGGCATGACCGCCGAGATCGCATCCAACGCCGCCAACCTGCTGTCCGACATCAAGCCCGGCTACATGCTCGGCGCGAAACCGCGTCAGCAGGCGATCGGCCATGTGATCGGCATCATCGCCGGCGCCATCGCGTCCACGCCGCTCTTCTATCTGCTCTTCCTGCCGCCCGACAAAAACGGCGTACGCTCGGTGTCGACCATCGTGTCCGAGCAGTTCGCGATGCCCGCGGCTCTGCAGTGGAAGGGGGTGGCCGACCTCATCGCACGCGGCTTCAACAACCTGCCCGCCTCCGCGCTCGTCTCGATGGCTGTCGCCGCCGTCGCCGCCATCACCTTCGAGGTGCTGCGCATCCGGACCAAGGGGCGCTTCCCCATTTCCGCCGTCTCCGTGGGACTCGGCGTGGTGCTCCCGCCGGAGTCCTGTTTCGCGATGTGGATTGGCGCGCTCATCTTCTGGTGGCACGGCCGGAAGAACCCCGCTCCCGGCTCGAAACAACACGAGTTCTGGGTCGAGGGCTGCGAACCGATCTGCGCGGGCCTGATCTCCGGCGCTGCACTCGTCGGAATCGGCAACGCCCTCGTCAACGTCCTCCTCGGCTGACGCACCGCCAAGCCCGGCGTTTGGGGCTACGCCCACCCGGCAGGACCTCAGGGCAATTTGGCCTGCACCTGTTTACTAACGGCGCCGAAGTCGATCAGGCCGGCGTCGGGGTGCTTCTTGAGCGCTCCGATCACCTTGCCCATCTCCTTTTTCGACTGCGCTCCGGTCTCGGCGATCGCCGCGGCGATCAGCGCCTCGAGCCGCGCGCCGTCGATTCCCTTCGGCAGGTACTTCTCCAAGACGCGGATCTCGGCGTCGTTTGCCGCGACCAGGTCGGCACGGCCGCCTTTCTCGAACTCCAACCGAGCGTCGGCCAGATTCTTTACCGCCTTGCGCAAGGTCGCGACCACGAGGGCATCATCAATCTCCTTGTTGCCGTCCATCGCGGCGCGCTTCACCGCGGCATCGGCAGTGCGCAAAGCGGTCGTCGTCGCGGCATCGCGGGCCTTCATGGCGGTCACGATGTCGGCGCGGAGGGAATCGTAGAGGGGAGACATCTCGGAAAAATCTGAACGTGCATCGCCGGGCGCAACCGTGATCTCATCGCACCGATGAATCCCCTGCCCTCGCGCAACGTCCTCGGCGGTCCGCTCCGCCCGTGCTCCGAGGCGCCGCTCACGGGCTATTTCCGCAACGGCCGCTGCGACACCTGCGCGTCCGACACCGGCTGCCACACGGTCTGCGTCGAGGTCACGGCGGAGTTCCTCGCGGCGAGCCGCGCCGCCGGTAACGACCTCTCGACCCCGCGGCCGGAATATCAATTCCCTGGACTGCGCCCGGGTGACCGCTGGTGCGTGTGCGCGTCGCGCTGGCTGGAGGCTGCTGACCAGGGCACGCCGGCACCTCTTATCCTTTCCGCAACCCACGAGAGGACCCTTGAGATCATCCCGCTGGAACGCCTGCGGGAACACGCCACAGCCTGATGCCCGCCGCCCGTCCAGCCCGTCCCGTCGACGCGCTGCGTTTCGACACTTTCGCCACCCCTTGCGGGCCGTTCACCGTGGCAGTCGACGCCAAGGGAGCACTGGCCTCCGCCGTTTTCGGCAAGGAATTGGTTCTCGCGGCGAAAAACCCGGGGGCCGCTCTGACCCGTGATCCCGCCGCGACGCGCGAAGCAAGGAACCAGCTCGAAGATTACTTCGCGGGACGCCGGCGCCGGTTTGCGCTGAAGCTCGTCCCCCGCGGCACTTGGTTCCAACGGCGAGTGTGGGAAGAGCTCACACGCATCCCGTACGGAGAGACGACCAGCTACGGGGATCTCGCCGCGGAGGTGGGTCGTCCCGGCGCGGCGAGGGCCGTGGGCAGCGCCAACGCCTCCAACCCGCTCTGTGTTATAGTCCCGTGTCACCGCGTCATCCGGTCCGACGGCGCGCTCACGGGTTTCGCCTACGGGACCACCATCAAGCGCCAGCTCCTGGAGCTCGAAGGCGCGCTGCCGCCCGCCTTGCTCTAGACTCCGCCGCGTCCCGCCCCGGCGGCCGCGCGCATGGCTTCCGTGAAGCGTCTGAGCTTGGCCTCGTCCTTCACCCCTGGGGAGGACTCCACTCCACTATTTACATCCACGATTCGCGGGCCGCTGGCGGCCAAGGCGGCCCCGATGTTGGTCTCGTTGAGTCCGCCCGCGAGAATCCACGCGTGATCCGGAAACGCGACCCGATGCCGCGCGAATTTGGCCCAGTCCCCCGTGAGGCCGGATCCGCCGAAGCCGGATGCGTGAAACGTATCCATCAAGACCGTTCCCGCCGCCGCCAGTACATCTGCGGGAACGTCCGCCTCGGGTGGTAGTTTTGGCGCGAGCCAGAGGCGCTCCCGGCCCGTGATTTTCGCCCACTCCGTTAGGCGTGCGGGGTCGATGCCGACGCTGAAGTGGATTTGGAAAAAATCGAATCCAGCCCCGGTCATTGCGGACAAGTCTTCCACGGACGGCTCGACTGAGACCGCAACCCGGCGACGCTCCGGCAGACGCGCCGCCATCGCGGTAAACTGCGCCAGCGGCAGGAAACGCGGGGAACGCGGATGCAGGATGAATCCCAGATAGTCAGCCCCGCAGCGGTCGGCCGCCTCCGCGTCCACCAGCGAGGTTAGACCGCAGACCTTGAGACGGACGCCGGCGACCATGGGGGAGAAAACGCGCGCCGCTCTAGAACGCGTTGACCGCGGAAATCACGTGGTCGACCTGCTCGTCGGTAAGCTCGGGGAAGATCGGCAGGCTGACGCAATTGGCCGCCGCGCGCTCCGCCACTGGGAAGGACCCTGGACCGCGGCTCAGCCCCGCGTAGCATTTCTGCAGGTGTAACGGCACCGGATAAATCAGGTCGGTTCCAACCTCGCGCTTCGCCAGGTGCTCGCGCAACGCATCGCGACGCGGGTGCCGCAGAGTGAATTGATGAAACACCGACCGCCCGTAGTCCGTCTGCGCCGGCAGTAGCGTATCCGCAAGTCGGATTCCCGCGAGGTAACGTGCGGCAATTGCCTGCCGGCGGGCAGTCCAGGTCGCGAGGTGCGGCAGCTTCACGTTCAGCAGCGCGCCCTGGAAGCCGTCCATGCGGAAGTTCCCACCGACTATGTCGTGGTGGTAGCGGCGGTCGGAACCGTGCACGCGGATATGACGCGCGCGGGTCTGCCATTCCCCGTGGCGTGAGACGAACGCGCCGCCCTCCCCGCAAGCACCGAGGTTTTTGGTCGGGTAAAAACTGAAAGTACCAGCGTCCCCCAGCAGGCCGACCGGTGTGCCCCGGTAACGGGCGCCGACCGCCTGTGCGCAGTCCTCGATCACCACGAGGTTGTGTCGCCGCGCCACGGCGAGGATCTCGTCCATCCGCGCGGGCTGCCCGAAGAGGTGCACGATGATGATCCCCTTGGTGCGCGGCGTCACCGCCGCCGCCAGCGCCGCCGGATCCAGATTGAAGGTGCCCTCCTCGATATCCGCAAAGACGGGCGTCGCCCCCGTGTAGCTGATGCCCCACGCGGAGGAGATGAAGGTGAAAGGGCTCGTGATGACCTCATCGCCGGGACCGAAACCGGCGACCATACACGCGACGTGCAGGGGCGAGGTGCCGCTGTTCATGCCGAGCACCCGTGGGTAACCGAGTGTGGCGCCGAAGTTGCGCTCGAAGTCCTCCACATCCCGCCCGAGGCAGAAGCGATTCGCGTCGTAGGTCGCGGTCAGCGCCGCGAGCGCCGGCTCGCGCAGGGCGCGGTGCTGCAGCGAGAGATCGAGAAAGGGTACCTTCATGCGCCGAGCTTTTTGACCAGCGCGGCCACCAGCGCGTCAAGGCCGGGTGTCGCCGCCTCGAAATCCACCGGCAGTCCCGCCTTGCGCATCGTCTCGCTGGTCTGCGGCCCGATGCTGCCCGCCAGCGGACGCCGCGCGTCCTTCGCGAGCCGCAACGCCGCCGCCTGGTCGACGAACGATTGCACCGCCGAAGAGCTCGCGAACAAGACAGCGTCGGCGCCGCGGGTGCGGAAATCCGCCGCCGCGGGATCCGTCGAAAGGTCGGTCTTGTCGGTGCGGTAGACCTGGCAGCGATCCACGATCGCGCGGGCCTCCTCGAGCTTCACGATCAGCTCGTCGCGGTTCAGGTTGCCGGTGACAACCAGGATCTTCGCGCTGTCGAGGCTGCCGGTGGCGATGAGGGAGTCGGCCAGCGCCGCCGCCGTGGCCACCTTGGGCTGACACTCCACCCGGACATGGCGGGCGCGGATGGCCGCCGCGGTGGTGTCGCCCACGGCCGCGAACCGGAGCAGCCCCAGCGCGCGGATGTCGTCAAACCGCGCGAGGAACTCCTCGAAGAAACCGTTCACGCCGTTGGCACTCGTGAAGACGGCCCAGTCGTAGCCGCCGAGCTCCGCGAAGACGTCGTTGAGCGTCTCGCGATCCGCCGCGTGCTTCACGGCGATCAACGGCAGCTCGATCACGTCGGCGCCGAGCGCCCGCAGGCGCTCACCGAGCTCGGGGGATTGTTCGCGGGCGCGGGTGACGGCCACCCGCCGGCCCTGCAAGGGACGCGCGTTCATGACAAAAGCCCCCACTCCTTGAGCCAGCGCTCGGCCGCAGCGGCCGGCGACGCGAAATCAGCGTCCGCCAGCGCGGCTTTTCTTACGCCGCATTTTTCGTGAAAAACATGGAGGGCGCCGCCGTCCACATGGGCGGCGAACGCCGTGTGGCAACCGCCACCGAGCGCCGCCTGGAAGGCGCGCTCGACGTTCACGGCGCGCGCCGTGGCGGCATCCAGCACCACGGCGAAACGCGCGGCTTCGGCCTCGCGGCACTGCACCGCGACGGCGGCCTGGCCGACCGCCGGCACCATCGCGGTGAAATCAAACGGGGTGAAAACCACTCCGGGCCATGAATCGATTCCAAGCCGTTTCAGACCAGCCGCGGCGAGCACCGTCCCATCGGCCAACGCCTGCTCCCCTATCTTGCGAAGTCGCGTATCGACGTTCCCTCGGATCTCCGTGAACGCGAGATCGGGAAAGCGCGCCTTGAGCTGCAGGCGCCGGCGCGGGCTGCCAGTGGCGATCAGGCCCGGTTTTTCGACGCCCGCGCGCAACACGAGCACGTCACGGGCGTCCGCACGCGGAAGATAACCGCCGATCGCGAGGCCGGCCGGCATTTCCCCGGGCAGATCCTTTGTGCTGTGGACGGCGATGTCGGCCTCGCCGCGTAGAAGTGCGGCCTCGAGCTCGCTCGTGAACAACCCCTTGCCGCCGCGTTTTTCCAAGGACCACTCGGTCTGCTTGTCGCCCGTGGTGACGATCCGGAGCAGTTCGGTCTCGACGCCGAGCTTCGCGCGCAGGTGCGCCGCAACCATCTCGGTCTGGGCGAGGGCCAAGGGGCTCTTGCGCGTGGCGATGACGAGGCGGGACATCGGGAAAAACAAAGGCGCAGAGAATAACCTCCGCGCCTCCGGGATCAACGGACTGGAATGATCGTCAGGAGTAGGAGGCCTGGACGCCCTTGATGTTCTTCTTGGTCATCCAAGGCATCATCGAGCGGAGGTAGGCCCCCGTCTTCTCGATCTTGTGCTTCTCGCCAGCCTTAAGGAGGGCGTTGTACTTCTTGAGGCCACCCTTGTACTCGCGGACCCACTCGCGGGTGAACTGACCCGTCTGGATTTCCTTCAGGATCTGCTTCATCTCGGCCTTGGTCTTCTTGTTCACCACGCGCGGACCGCGGGTGATATCACCATACTTGGCCGTCTCGGAGATCGAGAAACGCATGCCGGCGATGCCGCTCTCGTACATGAGATCGCAGATGAGCTTCAGTTCGTGGAGGCACTCGAAGTAGGCCATCTCGGGCTGATAACCTGCCTCAACAAGCGTCTCGAAACCGGCCTGCACGAGCGCACTGGCGCCACCGCAAAGCACGGCCTGCTCGCCGAAGAGGTCGGTCTCGGTCTCCTCCTTGAAGGAGGTCTTGAGCACGCCAGCGCGCGTCGAGCCGATGCCCTTGGCCCAGGCCAGCGCGGTCTTCAGTGCGGTCTTGGACTTGTCCTGGGCGACGGCGACGAGGGCGGGCATGCCCTTCCCCTCGGCGTAGAGGCGGCGGACCATGTGTCCGGGGCCCTTCGGCGCGACCATGATGCAGTCGATGTCCTTGTGGAGCTTGATCAGCCCGAAGTGAACCGAGAGACCGTGTGAGAAGAGCAGGGTCTTGCCCTTGGACAGATTGGGCAGGATGTCGCTCTCGTAAACCGAAGCCTGCTTCATGTCGGGCAGACCGACCATGATGACATCGGCGCGGCGGACAGCCTCGGCGGTGTCGACCACCTCGAAGCCGTGCTGCTTCGCGACCGGACGCGACTTCGAGCCCGGATAGAGGCCGATGATGACCTTGCAGCCGCTGTCCTTGAGGTTGAGCGCGTGGGCGTGGCCCTGCGATCCGTAGCCGAGGACGGCGAGCGTTTTATTGGCGAAGACGCCGAGGTTGGCGTCCTTGTCGGTGTAGACTTTGGCGGGCATGTTGGTCGGAAAAGCGGTTGGTTAGTTAGGCGCTGGTTCAGCGCTTCAGCGCGAGGCGGCCGGTGCGCGCGAGTTCGAGGATGCCAAACGGCTCCAAGAGACTGAGCAGGGCGCCCACCTTATCGTCGGAACCGGTGAGCTCGATGATGAGGTTATCGGAACCGAGGTTGACGATCTTGGCGCGGAAGATGTCAGCGATCTGCACGATTTCGGAGCGGGAGCGGGCGTCGGCCTTCACCTTGACCAGCACAAGTTCGCGCTCGACGGCCTGACCCTCCTTGAAATCGACGACCTCGACCACGTTGACCAGCTTGCGCAACTGCTTGATGCACAGGTCCAACGCAGCCTCGTCGCCGTTCAGTACGGTGGTGATGCGGGAGAGCGTGGCGTCGTGGGTGGGGGCGACGTTGAGCGAGTCGATGTTGAAGCCGCGGCCCGAGAACATGCCCGAGACGCGCGCCAGCACACCAAACTTGTTCTCTACGAGGACGGAGATCGTGTGACGCATGGGAAGGATGAGTGAGTAAGAAAACTCCGCCGGATGCCAGCCGAAGTTCGCGTCTCTTGCAGACGGCGGAAGCCGGCCCGGAGAACGAAGCCTGCGGCCGACACCCGCCGCGCGACCCAGGCCGAGACGCATCGCAGTTTCAACGCCCGGCTGTTGATTGGAAAAAAGTGGCCAGGCACTCCACGGCACTGGGAAGGACGTCGTTGCCGTTGCTACCTTCCGGTCCTGGCGGAGTTCACGCGCCTGCCCATGCATGGCACCTGGCCGGCGCGAACCATGGGTGGCACCGAGGGTTCCGCAACCCCCAATTTCACGACCGAAGGACAAAGCTTGGAAACGCGAGCCTTTCGTCCGGAAAAGCCGCACCGACATCGGCATCCCTGATGCCCCGCAGTGAATCGTCGCGAACGGAGCTTCGTGCGTTCAAGCGACGAGCTCGCGGATGACGCGGCCATGGACATCGGTCAGGCGGCGGTCGATGCCGTTGTGGCGGAACGTGAGCCTCGTGTGGTCGATTCCAAGCTGATGCAGCAGCGTCGCGTGGATGTCGTAAACGGTGGTCGGGTTGGAACGGTCGAGCGGTTTGTACCCGAAGGCATCGCTCTCGCCGTGCGTGACCCCGCCGCGGATACCGCCCCCGCACAGCCAGTTGGTGAAAACGAAGGGGTTGTGATCGCGGCCCCTGCCGCCCTGGGTCGAGGGCATGCGACCGAATTCGGTTGTCCAGAGGATCAGCGTGTCGTCGAGCAGCCCTCGCTGCCGCAGGTCCTTGATGAACGCCGCGGCGCCGCGGGCCATGCCAAGGGCCAGCGGCCCATGGTCGCGCTTCACGTCCTCGTGGGAATCCCAGTTTCGGCGCGGGAAGCTGTTGTCGTTTCCGCTCCAGACCTGGACAAAACGCACGCCGCGCTCGAGCAGCCGGCGTGCCGCGAGGCATTTCCGGGAAAAGTGCCACGTCTCCTCTTCCGCGTTGATCTCCTTCGGCCAGGTCTGCGACCCCCGGTCGAGGCCGTATAATTTCAGCACGTGCTCCGGCTCTGACTTGAGGTCGAGCGCCTCGGGCGCGGCCAGCTGCATGCGCGCGGCGAGCTCGTAGCTGCGAATGCGAGCGTCGAGACGCTGATCACCCTCGCGGGTCGCGGCGTGCCCGCGGTTCAACTCCGCCATCAGCCGGTGCGCGGCGGCCTCGCCGCCCGCGTTCACATAATCACCCGCGCGATGGGGATGCAGGTCGGCGATCGGCGCCTCGGCGTCGGGATAAACCAGCGTGCCGCTGTGCTGCGCAGGCAAAAATGCGGCGTCCCAATTCTTCACGCCGTTGGACGGGAACCCGCGGTGGTCCGGCAGGACCACGAAGGTCGGCAGGTTGTCGTTGAGCGAGCCCAGGCCGTAACTCACCCACGAACCCGCACCAGGAAATCCGGGCAATTGGAAACCCGTCGCCTGCAGAAGCGTCGCGGCGCTGTGCACGCCCGACTTCCCGGTCATGTTGTGCACGAAAGCGATGTCGTCGACGACGTCGCCGAGCGGGGCGACGACTTCGCTGAGGAGTTTTCCGCAGCGTCCGTAAGGCTGAAACTCCCACAATGGACGCAGCCACGGGCCGAGCCCGTTTTGAAAAGCCTCCACCGGTTCTCCGAAATCGCTCGGCTGGCCGTTCCGTTTCACCAGCTCGGGCTTGTAGTCGAACAGATCGATGTGGCTGGCGGCGCCCGCCATGAAGAATTGCACGACGCGCTTCGCCCGCGGCGCCGGCGCGCCCACCGGGGGCGCCGCCAGCGCATGGTCGCGTCCGAGCATCGCCGCGAGCGCCAGCCCTCCCAGACCGCCACCGGAACTCCAAAGAAACTCCCGGCGGGTCGGGGGCCGCGGGGGCGCCGCGCGATGGTACGGGGAGTCGTTGATCATGGTCCGTCGCGCCGCGCGTTCAGTCGATGAAGAGAAACTCGTTCAAGTTGAGCAACACGCGGCAAAGCGCCGGCAGACCGTGCGTACGCGCAAACTCCCCGAGCCGCGCGGCCTCTCCGGCCGACGGCGCGCGTCCGAGTGCCAGCCGGTGAGCACGCGCAACTTGCGCCGCGAGATCGTTCGACTCCGCCGCCACGCGCGCCGCGAAATGCCGCGCCTGCGTGAGCATGAACCCGTTGTTCAGCAGCGCCAGCGCCTGCAACGGAGACAGGCTTTCGCTGCGTCGATCGACGCGCATCGAGGGGTCGGCGCAGTCAAGCGAGGTCATCCAAGGCTGCGTCTGCGAGCGTACGATGAAACGGTAGATCGATCGCCGGAACGTCGCGGCGTCCTCCGGGTCAGCCTTCGCGTAAACGTAGTGCGGTGAGTGCTCGGGACGCTCGATCACGAAATCCTGCCAACCGGGACCGCCCATGCTCAGATCCAGCCGGCCACTCACCGCCAGCACCGCGTCGCGGATCGCCTCGGCCTCGAGCCGGCGCCGGTTTTGCCGCCAGAGGAGTGCATTGCCGGAGTCGATCGCCGCGCCGGCCGGATCCCCCGAAGAGGACTGGCGGTACGTTTCGCTCGTTACGATCAGGCGATGCAGCGCCTTCAACGAACCGCCGCCGCCACGGAATTCCGCCGCCAGCCAGTCGAGCAACTCGGGGTGCGAGGGAAGGCCGCCGTTGCGGCCGAAATCATTGGGAGTCTCAACCAACCCGCGACCAAAGTGGTACTGCCAAATGCGGTTCACGATGCTGCGCCACGGGAGCGGGTTGCGCGGATCCGTCAGCCAGCGCGCGAGCGCGACGCGGCGCTCCCCTTCGGGCGCGTCTTCCGGCAGCTCGAAAAGCGCGGGCGCGAACGTGAGCGCGGAAAGCGCACCCGGGCCGACCAAACGACCGGGCTGGGTGACCTGCCCGCGGCCGAGAAAATGAATCGGCCGCGGACGGCCTCCCGAAGGGCCGGTTCCCGTGAAGCTCCCCGTTCCCCGGTGGATGCCGCCCGCGTATACGAGGTCCGGCTTGGGCAAGGCGGATAGGTCAGCCGTCAGGCGCCGCGCCTCATGAAGCAATTCCTCCCGTCGTGTGCGGACCGGGCGATCGGCCGACGCCAACAAGAGTTCCTCCCGCCGCGTCTCGAGTTCCGCTTTCTCCGCCGCGGTCAGACCGGAAGGTGCTAGACCGTCGGTAAGATTAGCCCGCGACCAACGCTCGCCTGACTCGATGGAATCGAGGGAGGTGACCGGCTTGCCCAAGGCGACGTTGTTGCCGGCGCGGTCGGTCACCTTCAGCTCCGCGAGCGCGAAGATGTAATCGTCCTTGCGCGGCGCAAGGCGGGTCGCGGTCACGCGCACGTAACGACCGGAGATGCCGTCGTCTTTGCTTCCGCCCGTGGAAAAAGGCGTGAGCCCGGGGTTCGGGAAATCCGCCATGAAAGTGACGTCGTAGCGGATCCACGCGAGCTTCACGCCCGCGCGGAATTCCGGATCGTCGCTCACCTCCACCTTGAAGCGCACCGGAAACCCGAAACCGTCCCCGATGCCGTTGAAAGGATCGGTCGCCGGAAGCAGCCACACCCGGTCGATGTCGACGGTCTCGCCGAGATCGACTTGCACCCACTTCACGACGTCCGGCGAGGTGGCGACGGCGCTGTGGTAACCGCGGCGGACGTTCGGCCCCTTGGTGGAGGCATCGCGGATGGTCCGCTCCAGATCAGCTAGAGCCGCCCCGGCCCGCTCCCGCAATGGCGCCTCCAGCGCGGCCAGTGCCGCCGCGTTAGCGCGAACCGCGTCTTCGAGCGCGCGCCTGCTCGCGTGCAGAGCGGGATCGCGGTGATAAGGGCGATCGGTGCGATCCAGCGCGGCGAACACCGCCTGCAGCCGGTAGTAATCCTCCTGCGGCACCGGATCGAACTTGTGGTTGTGACACTGCGCGCAGTGCACCGTGACACTCGCGAAGGTGCCGATCGCGTTCGCGACCATGTCGTCGCGGTCGAGATGCCGAGCCAATTTGCCGTCGATCTTGGATTCCGGAACCTCCGCGTGGCCAATGAAATCCCAAGGGCCGGCGGCGATGAAGCCCAGCGCCTCCACGCCGTCGGGCGAATCCGGGAACAGCACATCGCCCGCGATCTGCTCCTGCACGAAGCGCGCGTAGGGTTTGTCGCTGTTGAACGCACGGATCACGTAGTCGCGGTAAGTGTGGGAGAAGGCGAAGCGACGCTCCTCATTGCCCGCGAGATAGCCCTTGGTGTCGGCGTAACGCGCCACATCGAGCCAGTAGCGCCCCCAGCGCTCGCCGTAGGCGGGCGAGGCCAGCAGCCGGTCGACCAGCCGCTCGTAGGCCGAGGGGTCGCGGGCGTATTCGCGCACGAAGGCCTCCGTCTCCTCCGCCGAGGGCGGCAGGCCCGTGAGTCCGTAGGTCACGCGCCGGACCAGCGTGCGGGGGTCGGCCTCCGCGGCGAACGTGAGCTTCCGCGCCGCCTGACCCGCGCGGATGAACGCGTCCACGTGCGATTCACCCGCACCGCCTCCGGGCGGAATCTCCGGCGTTCGCACCGGCTGGAACGCCCAATGCCGCCGCGCGATTTCCTGATCCGTTGCCGCCGGCGGCGTCCCGTCCCGCGGATCCGGCGCACCCATACGCACCCAATCCTCCAGAGCGGCAATCGCCTCGTCCGGCAAACGGCCACCTTCGTCGGCCGGCGGCATCCGCAGGTCCTCGTTGCGATAGCGCACCGCCTCGAGGAGCAGGCCCTTCGCCGGGTCGCCCGCGACGATCGCCGGGCCCGAGGCACCGCCGCGCAGCAAAGACTCGCGGGTGTCGAGCTGCAGCCCGCCCTTGGACTTCCCGCGTGCAGCGCTGTGACATTTGTAGCAATGCGCCGCCAAGACGGGGCGCACCTTGGCCTCGAAGAATTCCAGCTGATCCGCCGAAAGCTCCGCCGCTCGCCCGGAAAGGGCCGCTACGAGCAGCAAGGCCGTAGTGAGTGCCGCCCGCGTGTTCACGCGATCAGCTCCCGCACCACGCGGCCGTGCACGTCGGTGAGCCGGTAGTCGCGGCCGGCGTGACGGTAGGTGAGCCGCTCATGGTCGAAGCCAAGCAGCGCCAGGATCGTCGCGT
>JAURJO010000276.1 GCA_030832235.1 Verrucomicrobiota bacterium | reverse complement strand
TGGTTCAAGGCGGAGGTGGAGCGCCGTGCCGGCATGCAGTTTGGCCCTGCCCGGGAGGTGCACTTCAACACCATCGAGGACGCCCACGGCTGGCACCACTGCGCCGACGGAAACTGGTTCTACGGCCTGCACATCCTCTCCGGCCGCATTATTGACCGCGCCGGCTGGCCGATGAAGACCGCGCTGCGCGAAATCGCGGAGATTCACGCGGGTGACTTCCGCCTCACGCCGTCGCAGAACCTGACGATTTCCGGGGTCAGCGACGCGCAGAAGCCGGTGATCGAGGGAATCCTCGCGCGGCATGGACTGACGAAAGAAAACGATCGCTCGGGGCTGCGCTTGAACGCCCTTTCCTGCGTCGCGCTTCCGACGTGCGGCCTCGCTCTCGCCGAAAGCGAGCGCTACCTGCCGGAAATCGTCGCCGAATTGGAGCGCGAGTTCGCCGAAGTGGGCCTCGCACGAGACGCCGTCACCCTCCGCGTCACAGGCTGCCCCAACGGTTGCGGACGTCCCTTCCTTTCGGAGATCGGCCTGGTCGGAAAATCCCCCGGCAAGTACAACCTCTACCTCGGCGCAGCGTTCGACGGCTCACGGCTGAACACCCTCTACCGCGCCAACGTGGTCGACTCCGAGATTGCCGGACTACTCCGTCCGATCATCCGCCGCTACGCCACCGAGCGAAATCCCGGCGAGCACTTCGGGGATTTTACCGTACGCGCGGGCTACATTAACCCCACAGGAACGCCCCGGGATTTCCACGAGGCGAAAGCCTCGGCCTGAGCCTGGGTTCCGCGTCTTCAATCGATCCCAAAAAAGAGGGCGGACCGCCTACCCCTAAGCGGTCCGCCCATTGCTTTCTTACTTACCCCAATTCTCCACCGCTAAGCGGAGGAGAAAGTCTGTGTGCAATAAGTAAGCACAGGCGCCGGAAAGTTCCAGTGACCCGGCCACTTTTTTGGCGATTTTCAGGCGTTATCTTGTCCGGCAAATGGAAACGAAGCGAACGACCGGGCTTCCGACGGGTCCGCGGTAGCAGCCGCCGTCAGACCGAAAACCACGCAAATAGCAGCTAAATCGTTTCTTACGACGCCCGCCTAAATCGCGAGATTACCGTCGTTCGGACGCTTCGCCTTGGGTTTTGCCCGCTGCTCGGTCCAGAGGCGTAGAAGTAACTCGGCCAGATTTCGCATGCTGATGCGGCTCAAACCTTCATGGACCGCCGCCTGCTTGAAGGGGGCCGCCACGGCGCTCCTTTCCAGATAGTAGCGCCACAGGTCCGCCTCCAATCGCAGCGACGCGGCATGCTCATCCGGAAATTCCCGCAAAGCCGACCGCACTTTTTCCTGCCAATGCTGTCGTTCCTCCCGCTGGGCTTGCAGGTAGTCGAAGAGGCGTTGCTCGCAACGGTTCAGGCTCACGCCGCCACCGTGCGGCCGGCTTCCTCCGAAACAACCGCAAACCGGCGCAGGCCGGCGTTGCGTCGGCGCGTCCGAGAGGCCAGATTTTCCCGTACACACCAACCACCAACACCACCTCCCACCATGTGGCAGAAATTCACTGAACAACTCCCGGCCGTCTTGCTCACCGCGCTGCTGGTGATCGGCGGCGCCTTTTGGCTCCATCAACAGACCGTCACGCAGATGGCCGCCCGCCAGCAGAGCGAGCTCGCCCCGCTGCGCGAGGCCAACGACGCGCTCAAGGCCGCGTCCGAGGAGAACCGCAAGCAGATCGAATCCACCAACAAGCTCCTGCGTGACGCCATCGCCAAACGCGAGGCGGACATGTTCCGCACCGATGAGGAACTGCAGAAGCTGAATTCCGAGCGCATGAACGCCCTCGCCGAGGCCATCGCCAAGAAGGTTATGCCGTTCAACCCGCTGCCGAAGTCCGCCGAGGAAGCCGAGCGTCAGCAGACCGAGCAGGTCGACAAGGTCTCCGGCCGCATGGCCGAGCGCATCCAGCCCATCCTCGCCGAGATGGCCCGCGATCAGAACCTCACCCGCGAATCCATCACCCAGTACAGCCAGCGCATCTCCGACCAGATCGGCAACGTGCTCACCGCCGAGCTCGCGAAGAACCAACAGCTCAACAACAACCTCCAGCAGACGCAGGCGGTCGCGCAGGATGCCCTCAAACTTTCTCACGAGATCACCGCGCTCTACCTCAGCTCCTTCAAGGATCAGGGCCTGATCACCCGCTTGCTCTCGCTCCCTGCCAATGTGGTCAAGGACGCCGCCAGCCTGAGCATCGTGAACAGCTCCGACCGCAAGAAGGTCGAGGAGCAACTCGTCGCCAAAATGGCCGAGATCGACAAGAGACTGCAGCAGATCCAAGCCGCCGCTCCGCAGGCCTCGCCCGCGGCCCCGGCCACGCCGTCCGCTCCTCCCGCGCCGCCCGCTCCCCCGCTGAGCGCGCCAACGCGCCCCGCGCCCGGGAAGTAAACGCCCCCGGCGGCGATCCTTTCACGCCCCGTCGCGGTTTCCGGACGGGGCGTTCGCTTTTACGAAGCTGTAACCCATGATCGCCTCATCGCAGGCTACGAAAGCCGCCACCAAAATAAGTGACTGAAGAAACTCCACCCCCACTGCTCAGCCCCGGACAGCGCCGGCTGATCGCAAGCTCGCTCACCTTGCTTTCGTTACTGGCCGGCGCCGCCGCATTGGTGGCTGCGTTCCATGTGCTCGGCCAGCTCGTGGCGCTTTTTTCCCACGTGCTCTGGCCGCTGGCGACGGCTGGAGTGCTCGCCCTGATCCTGCGACCCGTGGTGGCCATTTTGGAGAAACGTCTGCACGGCCGCAGGCTGACCGCGGTCGTCCTGCTCTACGGCGCATTCGCCCTCGCAGCGGGAGCGGTTTTTTTCGTGCTCACGCCGCCGCTCGTCACGCAGCTCATCGATCTCGTCGCCTACCTGCCGACGCTCTGGCAGCGCGCGGTGGACTTCATCGGTGCGCATTACCCGGCCTGGGTCACCGTGCTCCAAGAGCAGCTCGGGCGACCGGCCATCCGCCAGATCGCCGAGGGCGCGGCACCGGAGGCCAAGGCGCTCGTCGCGCAGGCCGTTCCTTCCGTGCGGGCCGCTTTGCAGGCGCTGGTCGGCACGGCCGCGTTCTTCACCCACCTCGCGCTCGTTCCGGTCTACCTCTTCTTCTTCCTGCTCGCCCGCGATCACCCAACCCGCGGCCTGGCGGACCAACTCACCTTCCTACGCCCGTCGGTGCGCACGGACGTCGTGTTCCTCGTCGAGGAGTTCATCGGGATCGTCGAGGCGTTCTTCCGCGGTCAACTGCTCATCGGGCTCTGCATGGGCGTGCTGCTCGCCGCGGGATTCTCGGTTGTGGGCCTAAAGTTCGGGCTCTTCGTCGGCCTCGCGCTCGGGATCCTGAACATCATCCCCTACCTCGGCACGATCGTAGGCCTCGGCTTCACACTCCCGCTGGCTTTCCTCCAGCCCGGCGGCGGCTGGCAGCTCGTCGGCCTCGTGCTCGCGGTGAAGATCGTGGTCCAAACCGTGGAGGCGTGGTTCCTCACCCCGCGCATCATGGGTCACCAAACCGGCCTGCACCCCGTGTCCATCATCGTCGCGGTCTTCTTCTGGGGCACAGCCCTTGGTGGAGTGCTCGGGATGCTGCTGGCCATCCCCCTGACCGCGTTCGTCGTCACCGCGTGGCGGCTCATGAAGCGAAAGTATTTCCCCGCCCACGATGCCTGATCGTGAAGCCGCCCCCGCCGAATGCGCGAACTGCGGCGCAACGATTCCGCCGCGCTCGCGCGCGTGCCCGGAATGCGGAGCAGACGAACGCACCGGCTGGCGCGAATCCTCGGTTTACGACGGACTCGACCTCCCCCACACCGCCTACGACGACGAACGGCCCGCCGCCCCGCGCCCAGCGGGTCCAGGAGGCCTCTCGTGGCTCTGGTGGATCACCGGCGTGATCCTTCTGCTCGCCTTCGCGGCCATCCTGATCCCGTTCCGCTGAAAAGAAGCTTTCTGCGTATCACCCTGAAATTTCGGGGGTAACCCTGGCGGCGCCCAGCCTGCCGACGGAGTTGCCCCACCGGGTCGGCGCACGGCACTGAAGGCAGTTCCACAACCCCCGTTCGCTCAGCCAAGACAGGCCTTGAAGGCCTCGTTGAGTTTCGCGCGGTCGAGGTTCTTGCCGATGAAGACAAGCGTGTTGGAACGCAGCTCGCCCGCCGCCCACTCGCGGTCGAACTGCGCGTCGAAGAGCATGTGCACGCCCTGGAAAACGAGGCGTTTGTTGGTCCCCTTCACCGCGAGCACGCCCTTCATGCGGTAGATGTCGCCGCCCTTCGTGCGCAGCAGCTCGCTGATCCAATCGTTGAGCCGCTTGCCGTCGAGGTCGCCGGGCACGCTGATCCCAACCGAGGTCACCGCCTCGTTGTGCTCGTGCGCGAGGTGGAAGTCCTGCTGCCACACGGGCTTCACGACGTCGTCCCCAACGTAGATGTGCAGCGGGTCGTGGCCGCATGACTCAAACACCAGAAAGTGCCCCGGTTGGTCGATCCGCAGCTTGAAACGCCCGTCGCCGTTCTTCAGCAGCAGGCGGCGGAGCGTGGCCCCGGGCGTGATCTCCTCGCCCTCGGCGGTACGCGCCTCCCAGTCGGAAAACGCCAGCACCGCGGCCTGCACCGCCGCGGCGGTGGGCGGGCAAGAGGCCGCGGGCTCCTCGCGGCCGGGCACTTTAGCCACCGGCATGATCACCACGTCGAGCTCGTCGGGATTGCCGTGATGATGATGGTGGTGGTCCCCGTGGTCATGCGCATGGCCGTGGTCATGCCCGTGATCGTGGTCGCAGTGGCCGATCTCGAGCGTGTGCGTGCCGGCAGGAAGGGGATAGGCGCCGGCCCATTCGAACGGATACTCAGGCTCCAGGAAACGGGGCTCGAGCTCGACCGCTCGGTTGAGGTTGAAGCCACCGACGTCGAGCACGCGGTCAAGCGGCAGGTCGCAGCGGTTGGTGCGATGGATGCGCGCGACGGCGTTCATGCGGCGGATCCGCGCCTCGAGGGCGTCGAGCTCCGCGGGCGGGACGAGGTCGGTCTTGTTGAGCAGAATCACGTCGGCGAAGCCCACCTGTTTCACGGACTCGTCGTCCTGGTCGAGGTGCCGGGCGACGTGACGGGCGTCCACGACCGTGACGATCGCGTCGAGCTTGAATGCCCGCTTCATCTCATCGTCGGTGAAAAAAGTCTGGGCGACGGGCGCGGGGTTGGCGAGGCCGGTGGTCTCGATGAGCACCCCGTCGAGCCGGTCCTT
>JAURJO010000275.1 GCA_030832235.1 Verrucomicrobiota bacterium | reverse complement strand
TTGCCGCGACACGCCCGGGCGCGCTTCGCTCGACCGGCCCCACCCGGTATGCGCCCCCTTCGATCCTTCGTTTTCCTGCCCGTGCTGCTTCCTTGGTTCGTGGCCGTCGCCTACTCCGCGACGCCGGCTCCTGCCCCTCAGCCCTTCCGGCAGGAAGTCGCCTTACACCACGAGCCCGCAGCCGGTCTTCCGGCCGGAGCGATCGACCAGGTGGCCGCCCCGGCCGACGGTTCCGTGCACGTGCGGGCGGGCGGCGCGTGGTTCGCGCGAAGCGACGCGCGTTGGGAGCCCGTGTCCGCTCCCGCGGCCCCCCCGGCCCACCCGCCGTTTCCGGACAGCACCCGGCTCGCGCAACTCGCCCTCTCCCGCGCTGGCGAAAAGGTCGCCGCGACCGATCGCGGATTACTGCGGCTCGGGGCCTCCGGCTGGGAAAACATCACTGTATCCGACGGACTCGGACGCCGCTGGGCGGCGGAGGATGTCGCCGGGGCCGTCTTCGACTCTGCTGGCCAGCTCTGGTTTGCGACCAAGGCCGGCGTCGGAGTGAAGACACCCGCCGGCTGGCGGTTTTTCGAAGGTAAGGACGGGCTGCCGTGGAACGAGTTCACCACGCTCGCGGCCGGTCCGGACGGCGAGGTCTGGTTCGGCACGACGCGAGGCGCAATCCGCTGGGACGGCGCGGGATTTCATTACCGCCAGGGACCGCGCTGGCTGCCGGATGACCACGTGCGCGGCGTGGCGGTGGACCGGGACGGCACGGCATGGTTCGCAACCAAATCGGGCCTCGGCGGCATCGCGCGACGCGAGCTGACCCTCGCCGCCAAGGCCGAGTTCTACGAGGCGGAGATCGAGCGTCACATCAAGCGCACCCCCTACGGCTACGTCGCCGAGGCGCCGCTCCGCGTTCCCGGCGACCGCGCCAGCGCCGGCCGCAATGATTCGGACAACGACGGCCTGTGGACGGCCATGTACGGCGCCGGCGAGTGTTTCGCTTACGGCGCCACCCGCGATCCCGCGGCGAAAAGGCGCGCGCGCCAGGCGTTCGAGGCGCTGCGCTTTCTTCAGACCGTCACGCAAGGCGGTCCGCAATCACCTCCCCGCGGCTACGTGGCGCGCACGATCCTGCCCGGTGACGGCGCCGATCCCAACGTGGGCCGTCTCGCGCAGGACCGCGCCAAGCAGAAGGACGACGCCCTATGGAAGGTCTACGAACCCCGCTGGCCGCGCAGCGCCGACGGCAAGTGGTACTGGAAATCCGACACGAGCAGCGATGAGTTGGACGGCCACTATTTCTTTTATCCTCTCTACCACGATCTGGTCGCTGAAACCGAACCCGAGCGGACCGAAGTGCGCGACGTCGTCCGCGATCTGACCGACCACATCATCGCGCATGGCTTCACGCTCACCGATCACGACGGCCGGCCCACCCGGTGGGGCATTTACCGCCCCGAGATCCTTAACCGCGACCCCAATTGGTGGGCCGAACGCGGCCTCAATTCCCTGAGTCTCCTCGCGTACCTCGCCGTGACCCGCCACGTGACCGGCGACCCGAAATACGACGCCGTCGCCCGTGAGCTCATCGATCGGCACGGTTTCGCACAGAACCTTCTCTATCCGAAAGTCCAGTCGGGCCCCGGCTCCGGAAACCACTCCGACGATGAGATGGCCTTCATGTGCTTCTACAGCCTGCTGCGCTACTCGCGCGACGAGGCGCTGCTCAACGTCGTCCGCACCGCGTTCTACGCCTATTGGCAGAACGAGGCCCCGGAAATGAATCCGTTCTTCAACTACGCCTACGCGGCCATGTGCGACGGCCGCTCCCTGCTCAACCAATGGGGCTCCTTCTCGCTTTCGCCCTACGGCGACTGGCGCGGCGACTCGCTCGCGACCCTGCGCGGTTTCCCCCTCGACCGGCTCAATTGGCCGCATCGCAACTCGCACCGGCTCGATGTGGTCCGCCTGCCGCTCGCGCAATCCCGGGATTTCTACGAACCGGGTAACGACGGACGCGGGCACCGTCGCGACGGCCGTGTGCTGCCGGTGGAAAACCGCCACTTCAACCACTGGAACACCGATCCTTGGACTCTCGACTACGGCGGGCGCGGCGACGTGCTGGGATCGGGCACCGTGTTTCTGCTGCCCTACTATCTGGGCCTGTACCACGGCTATATCGCCAAGCCATGAGCGCCGACCTGACCCGGTTTCGCGATCGCTGGCTGCCACGCCTCACGGCCTTCGGAGACATTCCGGCCCTTTCGGCCGTCCGGGCCGGCATGGTCGCGGTGGTACCCCTCACTATCATCGGCGGACTGTTCATGGTGTTGAACCACCTGCCGCTGCCCGGCTGGGAGGAGCGCCTCGCCGCGGTGAAGCCGATCCTCGAGGTTCCGGTGACCGCCACCTTCGGCCTCCTCGCGGTCTTCGTCTGCTTCGCGATCGCCCACGACTTCGCCTCGCGCCTGGCGCTGGACGCCGCCGGCTCCGCGGTACTCGCGACCCTCTGCTTCCTGCTGCTGCAGGTAAACCCCAAGGATCAGACGCTCAACGCCGCCACGCTCGGATCGGCCGGTCTCTTCACGGCCATCGTCGTCGCACTGGTCTCCGTGCGGGTGAAGGCTTGGTTCGTTGCGCGCAACCTTGTCATCCGGCTTCCCCGCGAGGTGCCCGCCGTCGTCGCGGAATCATTCCTGTCCCTCGTCCCGATGATCGCGCTGGTCGCCGGTTTCTGGACATTGCGCTTTGCGCTCGGACTCGACCTCAACGCGCTCGTCCAATCTGCCTTCGCCCCGCTGGTCTTCGCCCTCGACACGCTCCCGGGCATTCTCGTCTATGCATTGCTCGTCACGCTGCTGTGGTCGGTGGGCATCAACGGCGACAACACCCTCGACGCGATCGTCGCCCCCGTGTTCCTGCAATACCTCGCCGCCAACGTCGCCGCGCTCGGGCAGGGCCTGCCGGCGCCGCATATCACCGCCAACGGCTTCTTTTCCACCTTCGTGAACGTCGGCGGCACCGGCGCGACCCTCGGGCTGGCCCTCACGCTCTGGAATTCGCGCGATCCCGCGCTCCGCCAGGTCTGCCGCGTCTCCCTGCCCACCCAGCTTTTCCAGATCAACGAACCGATCTTCTTTGGTGTCCCCGTGGTCCTGAACCCGGTCCTCATGGTGCCGTACATCCTCAACGCCCTCCTGCTGACCATGGGCACCTACCTGCTGATGTCAGCCGGCCTGATCGCCCGGCCTGTCGTCAACATCCCCTGGACCACCCCGCCGGTGATCGGACACTACCTCGCCACGGGCGGTGACTGGCGCGCCGCCGTCTGGGGTGCGTTCTCCCTGGGACTCGCGATGCTCGTCTATCTGCCGTTCGCCCGAGCGCTGGAGCGTCGGCGACTTGCCGCCAGCGCCGGCACCGCTACCGCCCGATGAGCAACACGCGTTTCCTGTCCGGTGTCGTCGAGGGGTTCTACGGACGTCCGTGGACCCCCGCGCAGCGCCGGCGCCTGGTCATTCGTCTGCGCGACCTCGGTCTCAACACCTACCTCTACGCGCCGAAGGACGATCTCCGCCACCGCGCCCGCTGGCGTGATCTCTACGATGAAACGGAGGCCGCGGACCTGCGCGCGATTATCTCCACCTGCGCCGACGCCGGCGTCTCCTTCATTTACGCGCTCGCCCCCGGCCTCGATGTGGCGTTTCCCGCTGCGGACGGCCACGCAGCGCTCGAACGCAAAGCCTCGCAGTTGATGACCCTTGGTGCGCGCCACTTCGCGGTGCTGTTCGACGACATCATTCCGTCGCCCGTCTCGGGAAATCTCGGCGCGACCGAACACGACGCCGCACCGCAGGTGGCGTTTGCGCATCACCTCCTAGCGCTCCAGAAGCGCGCGGATCCCTCGGCACGACTCCTTTTCTGTCCGACCCCCTACTGCGGCCGGATGGCAGGAGACGTGATCACATCACGCTATCTGCGCCACCTCGGCGAGCATCTCGACCTGGCGGTGGACGTGATGTGGACCGGGCCCGAAATCGTTTCAGCGACAATCACCCCCGCGGATGTCAGCCCGCTCACCGCGGTGCTGCGACGCCGTCCCCTGATCTGGGACAACCTCTTCGCCAACGATTACGACCTCCGCCGTATCTACCTTGGTCCTTACGCCGGCCGCCCGACGTCGCTTCGTGCCGCCACCGCGGGCGTGCTGCTGAATCCGAACTGCGAGTTCGAGGCGAACCGCCTCCCGATCGACACGTTCGCCGCTTGGGTCACCCGCGAAAATTACGATCTCGACCGCGCGCATGCACAGGCGCGCGAGGCCTGGCGGTGGGACTGGCGTTGTCTCGACTCCGGCGGCGCCGCCACACCTCTCCCGGCGGACCTATTCGCGCTGCTTTGCGATTGCCTGTACCTTCCGTTCACGCACGGGCCGCGCGCGGAAGCTTGGCGGCAGGACATCGCGGCAGCCGTGCAAGGCGACCTGGCTGCCGTCTCGCGGGCGCGCGACGGTGGCGAACAACTCGCGACGCTCTTCGAGCAACTTACTCGCCTCGAAAACCGCGAGCTGCTGCACACGGTTTATCGTCACGTTTGGGAACTGAAAGAGGAGGCCGGACTACTCCGGGGCTACCTTGATTGGAGAAAGAGCCGACCCGAGCCAGCGACCGCGTTTTTCTCCGCCGAACACCGCCCGCGCACGTACCGCGGAGGTCTCGCGGCCGACCTCCAGCGCCTCTTGTCCATGCGGACCGATGGCAGCTTCACCCCACGCGCCCTCGAATGACCCCGCGGCGAATCGGTAATTTCAACCTGCGGCAAGCCGTCGCGGCTGACCGCGCCTCGTGTTACGCGGTCTGCCTCGGAACCGGCGACAGCGGCCGGGACGCGACCCACCTGCACGCCGACCCTGAGGCCTTGGGAAATGTGTACGTGGGCGCCTACCTGGCCTTCGAACTGGAGTTGTCACTGGTGCTGGAGGACCAGATCGGAATCTGCGGCTACGCCTTGGCCGCCTTGGACACCAAGGCCTTTCACCACCGCTACGTGAACGAGTGGCTCCCGCCACTTCGGGCCGGTCGCCCCGCGCCATCCGGCCCCGCGACGGCGTGGAACCGCGACGAGCAACTCTGGAATCTCTACCACCATCCGGAGCTCTTCGTCCCGGAGCGGTACGCCGATTTCCCCTCGCACCTGCACATCGACCTGCTTCCGCGGGCCCAGGGCCGCGGGCTCGGCCGCAGGCTGATGTCCGAACTACTCGGCCTGCTTGCCGCCCGTGGATCCCCGGGCGTGCATCTCGCGATGGCGGCCGACAACCACCGCGCCGCCGCATTCTACGCGAAGCTCGAATTCAACGAGATCGCCCGCAATTCCGACACTCTGTTCCTCGGCCGGTCGTTTTCCAGGTAATCACGCCGCCCCGGACCAGAATCTGCTGCACGTCCGGATTCACGTTGCCGGCCGACGGTGATGACGGATCGTGCCGACATGAGACCCCGCCCCCCGTTCCGCGTACCCAACGCCGGCCTGCTGCTGTTTGCCGTGCTGCTTGCCTCAGTGGCGATCGACGCCCGCGGCGCCGATACGGCCGCCGCAGCTCCACGTGCTACGGACCCCGTCGCGCGCATCCGCGACGAAGGCATGAACCACTCCGAGGTCATGGCCATGCTCCTCGCGTTAACTGACCTCAACGGCCCCCGGCTGACCGGATCCCCCGGGCTGCGCCGCGCGATCGACTCGACACAGCGCAGACTCGAGTCGTGGGGACTCGCGAACGTGCAGGTGGAACCATGGAGCGGCTTCGAGCGCGGTTGGGCGCTGCGGGGCTTTTCGCTGCAGGCCTTCACTCCCGAGGCCACGCCCATCATTGCGCTGCCCAAGGCCTGGTCGCCCGGCGTACCCGGCGGCCGGGTCGACGGCGAGATCGTGCACGTCGACATCAAGAAGGCCGAGGACTTCGAACGGTACCGGGGCAAGCTGCGCGGCCGCATCGTGCTCGACGGGTCAATCGTTCCGCTGAAGGTCAGCTTCGAGCCGATCGCGACCCGCAAAACCGACGCGCAACTCCTCGCCCTCGCGAACTCCGACGGACTTGGCACCGGCGTCACCCGTCCGACCACCCCGAGCCCCATGGCCGATCCCGCTCAGCGCTCAGCGATCGCGCTCACCCCGCAACGCTACCGCTTCTTCACCGAGGAAGGGGTCATTGCGCTCCTGCAACCCAGCACCCGCGGAGAGGCCGGTGCGCTTTTCGCCGGGGCCGCCGCGGTCTACGGCCCGGACGCCGGACAAAAGCCCGCTGAGGAGCCATCCGCCACCGGCACACCCACGCCACCGCGCGGCTCGCCCGTGTGGAAGAAGGATTGCCCGCCGATCATCCCCCAGATCGTCCTCGCCAACGAACACTTCAACCGCCTCGTGCGCTTGTCGGCCAACGGCACCCCGCCGCGCGTCGCGCTGGAACTCTCCGCCGACTATCTGACCGAGGACGTGCCGGCCGCGAACGTCATCGCCGAGATTCCCGGCACCGACCGCTCATCGGAGGTCGTGATGCTTGGTGCGCACCTCGATTCCTGGCACGGCGGCACCGGCACGACCGACAACGGCACCGGCTGCGCCGTGGTGCTCGAGGCGATGCGCATCCTGAAGACCCTCAAGCTCGAGCCGCGACGCACCATCCGCCTCGCGCTATGGAGCGGCGAGGAGCAGGGCCTCCTTGGTTCCAAAGCCTATGTCGCCCGGCATTTCGGTGAGCCTCCTCCCGCCCCCGCCGGCGCCGGCACCCGCGCGGGACCGCCACCTATCGGCGTCACCAACCGGAAACCCGGTTACGACCAATTGTCCGCCTACTACAACCTGGACAACGGCGGCGGCCGAATCCGCGGGATCTACCTGCAGGGCAACGAGGCGCTGCGCGGCGTGTTCCGCGACTGGCTCAAACCCCTGCGCGACCTCGGCGCCGAAACCGTGACCCTCTCCCGAACCGGATCCACCGACCACGCGAGCTTCGACAACATCGGGCTGCCCGGCTTCCAGTTCATCCAGGACGACCTCGAGTACCGCACCCGCACCTGGCACGGAAACATGGACGTCTACGACCGCGCCATTGAGGAGGACCTCCGCCAGGCCGCCGTGGTCATGGCGACCTTCGTCTACCAGACTGCCATGCGCGACGACCTCCTCCCCCGCAAACCCCTGAACACTCCGTCCGAGACACGGCCCGGCGGCGGGAAAAAGCGCGGCGGCCCGGCAGAAAAGAAGAAGCGACCGGACTGAGCAGCCAGGCAGGCTGCTGTCTGCGCGCGATTCATCGTAAACGAAACGGATGGACAGGACTCCCGATTCGGGGCCGGCACCCTAGGCCGTTTCCAAGTATTCCATGACCTCGCGACTGACGTGCAAAATCCGGGCGCATCTGCTCACAGGTGTAACTCT
>JAURJO010000274.1 GCA_030832235.1 Verrucomicrobiota bacterium | reverse complement strand
AATCCGGGAACAGCACATCGCCCGCGATCTGCTCCTGCACGAAGCGCGCGTAGGGTTTGTCGCTGTTGAACGCACGGATCACGTAGTCGCGGTAGGGCCACGCGTTCGGCCGGGGCTTGTCCTTGTCGTAACCATGCGTGTCGCCGTAGTGCACGACGTCGAGCCAGTGCCGAGCCCAGCGTTCGCCGTAACGAGGCGAAGCAAGGAGCCGGTCAACCAGCCGTTCGTAGGCGCCGGGCGCACGATCCGCCGCGAACGCCGCGACCTCCTCGGGCGTGGGGGGCAGACCGGTCAGGTCGAAATACAGCCGCCGGATCAGCGTGCGGGCGTCGGCGGGAGCGGCCGGACGCAAATTTGCGGTGGCGAGCCGGGCACGGATGAATGCGTCGATCGGATGCGCGGCGCCCGGGGGCGGCGCGACCTCGGCGATCGGCTTGAGCGACCACCAGTCGAGCGGGTCGGCGATCGTCGCGCTGGCGGAGTCGGGCCAGTTCGCGCCGGAATTGATCCAGGCGCGAAGGACCTCGACCTCCGCCGCCGAGAGCGGTGCTTCCTCCGCCGGCGGCATGCGGAGGTCCGGATCAGCTCCACTCACGTAACGCAGCAGTGGGCTGCCCGTGGCGTTACCGGGAATGATGTTGGGAGCGGACCCTTCACCACCCGTCAGCGCGATCGCTTTCGCGTCAATGCGGTAGCCGCCCTTCTGCTTCTCCGGCCCGTGGCACTTCACGCAATGAGCGGAGAAAATCGGCCGCACTTCGCGCTCGAAGTCCGGCGCCGCCGCCGCGGTAACGCCCGCCAGCAACACACCACCCCCAAAACGCGGAAGGTAGCGCGCAAACGACGCAAGGACGGTGAGGAAGCGGGACGTCACGGACAATGCTCCCAAACCGTCCCCACGCCCGCCGTACCGACGCAACCCTTTCCTCGGAACCGCGCCAAACGCTACGTCACATATCACGTGACAAGGGCCCGGGAGCGCGGAGTTGACGCGGCCGCGCGCGGGGCGTCTTCTCGCGGGTTCCGATGCTCACCATCGCCGACGTCTCCAAGTCCTATGGCACCCGCGAACTATTCGCCGAGGTCTCGCTCTTCATCGCACGGACCGACCGGCTGGGTCTCGTGGGACCGAACGGCGCGGGCAAGTCGACGCTCTTCAGCCTGATCCTCGGAGAGGAGCGGCCGGACACCGGTACGATCGAGTGGGAGCGCGGGGCCGACTTCGGGTTTCTGCCGCAGGAAAGCGCCCCGGCCGGCGAGGAGACGATTCTCCACATCGCCACCAGCGGGAAAAAGCTGCAGCCCGACGAGGACGACTGGGATATCGATTACACGCTCGAGCCGCGGGCGCGGAAGATTCTGGCGGGACTCGGCTTCAAGGAAGGCGACGCGGAGAAACTGGCGAAGACCTTCTCGGGCGGCTGGGTGATGCGGGCGCACCTCGCGCGCCTGCTGGTGGCCGAGCCGGCGCTGCTGCTCCTCGATGAGCCCACTAACCATCTCGATCTCGAGGCGCTGCTCTGGTTCCAGGATTACCTTTCGCGCTACCCGGGCGGGCTGGTCGTGATCTCGCACGACCGCGCATTCCTCAACGCGCTCTGCACCGGCATGCTCGAGCTCCGTGGCGGCCGGCTGAACTACTATCACGGCAATTACGACGACTACCTGAAGGAGAAGGAGGCGCGGAAGGATCAGCAGGCGGCGCTATTCAAGAACCAGCAGCGCGAGATCGCCCACCTGCAGAAGTTCGTCGACCGCTTCGGCGCCAAGGCCTCAATGGCCTCCCGCGCGAAATCGAAGGAGAAACAGATCGAACGCCTGCAGGAGGTCGCCGTCGAGGAGCCGCACGAGGAGCTCAAGCGGATCAACTTCCGATTCCCGCAGCCGCCCCGCTCCGGCCTCAAGGTGATCGAGCTCGCGAAAGTCCAGCAGGCCTACGGCGACCACGTTGTCTACCGCGATCTCAACTTCACCGCCGAGCGCGGGCAGCGCATCGTGCTTGTCGGCCCCAACGGCGCGGGCAAGTCCACGCTGCTCAAGATCTTGGCCGGCGTGATCCCGATCCAGGGCGGCGAACGCGAGCTCGGCAGCAACGTCTTCACCGGCTACTTCGCCCAGAACCGCATCGACAACCTGAAGCCGGAACTGACGGTGTTCGAGAACGTGATGGAGCTGCGGACGAACGAGAACCAGCTCACGGAACAACAGGCCCGCGCGATCCTCGGCGCCTTCCTCTTCCGCAAGGACGACGTCCACAAGCCGATCGGCGTGCTTTCCGGCGGCGAGAAATCGCGCCTCGCGCTCGCCCGCCTGCTGGTGAAGCCGCCGAACCTGCTGCTGATGGACGAGCCGACCACGCACCTCGACATCGCCTCGATCGACGCGTTGATCAACGCGCTCAAGTCCTACGAGGGCACTCTGATCTTCATCAGCCACGACGTGCACTTCATCCGAGCGCTCGCGGAGAACGTGCTCCACGTACACAGCGGCCGGCTCACGCCGTACGCCGGCAATTACGACTACTATCTCGAGAAATCCAAGGCGGGCGACGCCCGCGCGGCGCTCACCGCGGGTTTCTCCGACGCCCGGCCGAAACAGGCCGCCGCGCCTGCACCGGCTCCCGCACCAGCGCCAGCTACCCCAGCCCGGAAAAAAGCCTCCGCCTCGGAAGTGCGAAAATTCCGCGAGCACGTCGGCCAACTGGAAAAGGCTGTCGTGGAACTCGAAGCCAAACAGGCCGAGATCACCGCGCAGCTCGAGGCACCGGAGACTTACGCCGACAAGGGTAAGTTCCACCATCTCAACCGCGAGCTGAGCACGGTCGTCGACGAAATCCGCGCCGCCACGACCGCCTGGGAGGAAGCCGCCACCAAGATGGCGGAGATGGAACAGTGACCGGGGAGGCCGCGGGTTCAGTCCGCGATAACCTCAGCGATCAACGGCGGCGGCGCCAGGGGGGCGTCGGCCAGAGTGAACGCGCCCGCCAGGAGCGCGCGGGCATCCGCGAGCGCAGCCGGATCATTGGCGTGAATCTCGGCCAAGGGTCGGCCCGACTCGACCCGTTCCCCCACCTTCGCGAGGCCGGCGATCCCCACCGCAGGATCAATCACGTCTTCCGCCCGAGCGCGACCCGCTCCCAGACGCACGGCCGCGAGCGCCACCGCGCGGGCATCGACGGCGGCGACAAAACCCGGCCGCGGCGCCGGCCACGTCTCGATGAGCTTCGCGCGCGGGAGTAAACCAGGGTCATCGATCACGCGGACATCACCGCCCTGCGCGGCGACGATCTCGCGGAATTTTGAAAACGCGGCTCCGCTCCGGAGGGCGGTATCAAGCCGCGCCATGGCCTTCGCTTCGGTCGCGACGACCCCGCCGAGCACGAGCATGTGGGCCCCGAGCGCACGCGTGACTTCCATTACGTCGGCCGGACCGGCGCCGCGCAGGCAGGCGACCGACTCGGCCACTTCCAGCGCATTGCCCACCGCGCGACCGAGCGGCTGGTCCATGCGCGTGAGCAGCGCGCGCACCCGTTTACCGGAGGCGCGGCCGACGCGCACCAGGGTCAAGGCAAGCTCGCGCGCCGCCGTCAGGTCGGTCATGAACGCCCCACGGCCGAACTTCACGTCGAGCACGAGCGCATCGATGCCCTCGGCGAGTTTTTTTGAGAGAATGGACCCGCAGATCAGCGGCACGCACTCGACCGTCGCGGTGACGTCGCGCAGCGCGTAGAGCTTCCGATCGGCCGGCGCGAGGTCCCGCGTCTGCCCGATCAACGCGCAGCCAACGCGCGCGACCTGCGTCCGGAACTCGTCGAGCGAAAGGCTCGTGCGGAAACCTGGGATCGCCTCGAGCTTATCGAGCGTGCCACCCGAGAAGCCCAGTCCCCGGCCGCTGATCATCGGCACCGGAACACCGCAGGCGGCCACGAGGGGCGCGAGTGGCAGCGAGATTTTATCCCCCACGCCGCCAGTGGAGTGCTTGTCGACCTTGAGCCCCGGCATGCCCGAAAGATCGGCGACCGTGCCGGAGCGCATCATCGCGTCGGTGTACCACGCCGTCTCGTCCGCGTTCATTCCGCGCAGGAAGATAGCCATCAACATCGCCGCCAGTTGGTAATCGGCCCAGGACCCTTCGGTGGCGCCGCGGACGAATGCGATGATTTCCTCCCGGGCGAGCGCGTGCCCGTCCCGCTTGCGCGCGATGATCGAAGACGGCGACATGGACGTAGGTTCGCAGCGAGAGCACCTCGAGGCAACGCCCGTTGCGGCCCGCTAGTCAGTTACCTCTGTTGCCTGGTGCTTAAGAACGTTGCGCAGGAGCAAACGGACATAATTCGGCGGTCGCGGTTTCAGCATACTCCGCGGCAGGCCCCCATTCGAGGAGCCTACGGAGGGTGCACGACCGCGGGTGCACCGCATGCCTTTAGTCCGGAATTTCCGGACCGACGTTCGTGAGGAAACGCGTGCGATACAACCGAGGGGGAGCCTCCGCCGAATCGTTGGAATCGCCTTCCGTCATCTCCCTACACTCGGCGCTACCTGAACGTTGCTTCGCCCGCGGCTCCGCCGGCCGGGCGTCGACCGTTGCCACTCCGCACATGCGCCATATTGGCCCATTTCGACTGCACCCAGTCGTT
>JAURJO010000273.1 GCA_030832235.1 Verrucomicrobiota bacterium | reverse complement strand
GCGCGCCGGCGCCCGCGGCCGCGTCGCCACGGCCTCGTAGAGCGTCCGGACCGACGCCACGTAGGTGCGGTCGCCGGCCTTGGCGACCATGGGATAGAACAGGGTCACCCCCTGCCGATGGCCGAACGACGTGAGGCCCCCGCGGTAGAGCACCTTTTCGATCGAGTCCTCGGTGAGCACCCAGAGCACGCCGTGCTCGCGGCTCGCGATGCTCGACACCCGGTGGAACTGCGGGGTGGTGAGCGACGCGACCAATTCCCCGTCGGGCGCCACGATGAACACGCCCTCGCCGTTGGCCGCGAGGGCGATGTTCCCGTCCGCCAGGCCGCGCAGGGCGGAGAGCCGCCCGCGCACGTTGATGCGCCGTTCGCCGGGCCACGGCGTGGCATCCCGGCCGTCGTAGACGAAGAGCCGGCCGTCGGTCAGCGCGACCAGCGCCCGCTCCGCGTCGAGCGGCGCCGCCAGGTCGACCGGCAGGCGATCCAGCGCCGACGGCGCGCACTGGCGCAGCGCGCGCTCCTTCACGTCGACGTAGCGCAGCGGCTGGCCCGGACTCGCCACGTAGACCCGCTGTCCGATCGCGAAGCTGCGCGAGGTCCGCGGCGCCTCGTGCAACTGGCACTGCTTCTCCGCGAAATCCCAGAACACGATGCCCCGCGCACTGGAGAAATACACGCCCCCCGTCGTCACGATCACCGCGTCGAAGGTCGTCGTGCGCGTCCACGCCGGCGGGTCCGGCGGCACCAGCGGGCGGGAGTGCAACGCGCCGTCGGACCCGAACTCCGCGATGCCCCACGACGCGCGACCCGCGTAGTAGCTGCGCCCGTAGCCCGCGTGCACCACCTCGCTCATCGGCGTGCGGGTCGACTCGTCGGCATGCGCGATGTTGATCCACGCGGTGTCGTTGAGGACCGCGTAGACGCCGTCGTGGATGACGGCGATGCGCCCGAACGAATCGAAGTTCAGGCGCGACCCGCGCGGCACATAGCCGATGTCCTCCAGCGAATAGGTCCGCGAGAACGGCAACCCCCGCACGCGTTCGGCCGGCTCGGCCCCGGCCGCCATCCCCGTCGCCAGCCACGCCGCCAGCCACGCCGCGCGCCGCAGTGCGCGCGCCAGCCGCACGGGGAGCAAGGGAGGGGTGGCCATCGCGAAGGGAACCGAACCGCGCACGACCGGCCGCGGCAAGACTGCGTGCACCCGCTATGACTAAAGCAATAGCCCCGCCTAACACCATTGTCGCATTGAGGGGGGCCCGGGAAACGGGCGGTCTCCGGCCCCACGCCACCGGCCCCGCCGGGCGGCGTGGCACCCCAACCCCACCCACCGACGGCGCATCCGCGCGCCGCGGCACGCGCCCTCCGCCCCGCCCAAGTTTCCCTACCCCATGAAATCCCTCCAGCCTACCCACGTCGTCCTGCTCGCCGGACTCTGCCTCGCCGGCCACGGTCTGTCGGCCCAGACGGCGCCCGCGCCCTCCGCGCAGACGCTCGCGAAATACGACACCAACAAGAACGGGGTGCTCGATCCCTCGGAGATCGCCGCCATGCCCGCGGGCGAAGACAAGCCCGCCGTCGTGCTTTCCCCCTTCGAGGTGCGCACCGACCAGGACCGCGGCTATCAGGCGGCCAACGCGGGTTCCGGCGGCCGCGTCGATTTGCCGCTCAAGAATATCGCATCGGCCACCTCCGCCTTCACCAAGGAATTCCTCGAGGACTGGAACGTCACCGACATGCGCGAATCCTTCCGCTACGCGATGAATGTCGATCCGGGCAATTTCTTCCAGGGCGGCACGCCCTACGGCGAATTCGAGTTCAACTTCCGCGGCGTCGGCTCCTCCGGCAACTACCCGACGCGAAACTACTTTCTCTTCTACGGCGTGAGCGACTCCTACAACACGGAGCGCTTCGAGATGTCCCGCGGCCCCAACTCGATTCTGTTCGGCGACGGGCAGATCGGCGGCGTCGCCACCACCTCCACCAAAGTCCCGCGCCTCGAGCGCAACGCCTACGTCGGCTCCATGCGCGTCGACGACTGGGGCGGCCTCCGCACCACGGTGGACATCAACCAGACGCTCGGCCGCATGACCGCCGTGCGCGTCAACGGCAAATACCAGAAGAACACCGTCGCCGGCGGCTGGCGCGACAACGCGCACAACGAAGACTCCGCCGTCTCCGTCGCGGTCGCCCACGCCTTCAACGCCCGCACCAAGCTGCGCACCGAGGTCGAATTCGGCCGCGAGAACCGGATGACCTGGGCCAACACCTACGCCGACCAGATCGCCTACTACACCCCGGGCTACCTCTACGACCGGCTCGCCCCGAACCTTCCCGCCAACCAGGGCCTCGCCGGCATCACCGCGGTGAGCACCAACGCCCAGAATTGGACCTACATCCCCGCCCTCCCGAATCTCGGCCTGATCAACACGGGCGGCGCCACCGCCAACGAGCGCTCCTACCGCTCGACCGGCCACAACTCCCCGATCCAGCCCGAGGGTCGCATGGACCTGCCCGGCATCGCCTCCCCGGCGCGCTTGCCGAACCGCGAGTTCAACCTCGGCGCCAACGACACCCTCGCGCGTTTCAAGAACCAGGTTTACAGCTTCTACCTCGACCACCGGATCACCGACACCCTCTTCGGCCAGATCTCCTACTACCACTACGACAACGACCGCAACGAGCGCTCCAATGCGCGCGCCGGCACGCTGCAGATCGACATCAACCGCTTCCTCCCGAACGGCCAGCCCAACCCCAAGGTCGGCGTCGCCTACGGCGAAGCGACTCCCGGTAAGGGCCATCAGGATAACTACGTCCGCGAGTGGCGCGGCCTGCTGCGCTGGAACACGAAGCTCCCGTTCCGCGGCAAGGGCCAGCTCTCGCTGATCGCCGGCGAGCGCAAGGAGCGCTTCGAAGCCCGCGGCTTCAGCCCCGCCCGCCTCGACGGTCCGAACCCCAACTGGCTCGCGGCGGAAAACACCCTCCGCTACCGCTACTACGTCGACGAGCCCCTCAAGTATGGCAGTCGATTCCTCCCCGAGGCTCGCCCCGGTTTTACCTACGGCTTCGTCCAGACCGGCTTCGCGTCGACCGAATACAAAAACATCAAATACCTGCAGGGCGTCGCGGCCACCTCCTACCTCGAGGACCGCGTCTCGCTCGTGCTCGGCCTGCGCTACGACGAGCAGTTGAACCGCCAGCAAGGCAACATCGCCGGCTTCCCCAACGCCAACGGCCTGCAGAGCTACGGCGGCTTCGTGCCCGGCGTCGGCAACCGCCCCGGCGCCTGGAACATCGGCACCGCCGAACCCATCACCGGCAACGTCGGCGTCGTCGCCTACCTCGACAAGGAGCAGCGCGTCGGCGTATTCTACAACTACTCGGAGAACTTCGCGCCGCCGACCTCCGGCGCCGCCAAGATCACCGGCTGGAATCCCGACGGCACCATCGTCAGCGAGGGCTTCGGCGCCACGACCGGCAACGGCACCGAGTTCGGCCTCCGCTTCAATCTCCTCGACGGCGCCCTCTACGCCGAGGCCCGGCACTACAACAACGAGCAGGTCGACCGCATCGACGGCCCGCCCACCGGCAACTTCAACACGCTCTGGACCAACGCCGGTAACTTCTACAACTCGAACCCCGACTACACCACCGTCGCCTGGCGCGACGTCGCGGCCCTCAACACCAACGGCTACGAATTCCAGCTCACGGCCAACCTCAAGGGCTGGCGCCTGACGACCAACTACGCCCTGCCCAGGACCGAGAACATCGCCATCCGTCCGGTCACGCAGGCCTACTTCGCCGCCTTCCTCCCGAAGTGGACCGACTGGGCCAACAACCTCCGCAACGACAAGGGCGACGTCCTCACCACCGACAACCAGACGCAGATCCGTAACCAGATCCTGAATCTGCAGAACAACTTCGCCGGTGTCGCCCCCGGCACCGTCAACAACGGCACCAACAAGTGGACCGGTTCCTTCAACGCCAACTACTCGTTCCCGCGCGAGAGCCGCTTCCGCGGGTTCTCCGCCGGCTGGGCGATCAGCGGTCGCGGCCCGCGCAAGGTCGGCTCGGTCAGCCCCAACATCCTGTTCAACCTGCCCATCGGCGCCAATGCCACGCCCGACCAGGCCAAGCAGGCCTCCTTCGACTACGTCTATGCCACCTCGTATTGGGTGCAGGACATGAACGCCTCCTACACCCGGCGCTTCGGGAAGTATAACTGGAGGTTCCAGGTGAACATCAACAACCTCACCGACAAGGACGACCTGCTGTTCAACAGCTACACGACCTACCGCGTGCTCGGCCAAGGGTCGAATCCGTTCGTCGGCGGCATGGTCAACAACGGCTTCACCTACCTCGACCCGCGCAAGATTTCGTTCACCACGACGGTCAGCTTCTGAGCCGCACGGCCCGCGCCGCGCCACGCGCGGCGATCGGCCGCACCGAACCCCGGTCTTACCCGACCGGGGTTTTCCTTTTTCACTATCCGGGTCGACCCGCCGGAGAACGCTCTTTGCTCGCCGGCCACGCGCCCGCTCGTGCCGGCCGCCCGATCAGCGGCGGGGACCCGGGAAGAAAAAGGAGGATTTATCTGCGGGTCTGCAGCCGCCCCTCCCTTTTTCCGAATTCTTCGCCGTTCGAGTCGGGATGACCTTTGCCGGACCCGGTCTTGGCCACCGGGCGGAGGCGATACCGGAAACAAAAACGCCCTGGTCATCGCAGCGATGAGCAGGGCATTTTCCTGGCGTCCCCACGGGGATTCGAACCCCGGTTCTCACCGTGAAAGGGTGGTGTCCTAGGCCGGGCTAGACGATGGGGACTAACCGCGGAGCCGGGCACGCTACGCCCCAACCCACCCCGCGCAACCCCAAAGTTTGGCCGTGATTTCGGTCACGTTTTGCTCGCCGTTCCGCTGCGAAAACCCTCACAACAAGGGCGCCGCCATGAAATTCTCCGACATCGCTGCCGCCCTACCCACCCAGGCCGTCACGACCATCGAAGGACTGCCCTTTCCGCGCATCGCCTCCGGCAAGGTCCGCGAGATCTTCGATCTCGGCGACGCCCTGCTGCTCAGTGCCACCGACCGCCTGTCCGCCTTCGACGTCGTCCTGCCCGACGGCATCCCCGGCAAGGGCGCGATCCTCACGCAGATGAGCAACTGGTGGTTCGCCCAGACCGGCCACCTCATCCCGGGCCACCTGCTGCCGGACCAGGCCGGCGAATTCGCCCGCCGCGGGATCACGAGCCGCGATCTCCAGCTGCGCAGCATGGTGGTGCGCAAGCTGAAGCCGCTCACCATCGAGTGCGTCGCCCGCGGCTACCTCATCGGCAGCGGCTGGAGCGCTTACCAGAAGACCGGCTCGGTGTGCGGCATCCGCCTGCCCGCCGGGCT
>JAURJO010000272.1 GCA_030832235.1 Verrucomicrobiota bacterium | reverse complement strand
GGTGCGACCTTCGCGAAGGGCGAGGGGTGCAGTAACTGCAATTCGACCGGCTACCGCGGCCGGATGGGCATCTTCGAGATCTTCGTGATCAACGAGGAGATCCAGAAGATGATCTATGAAGGCGAGGGAACGTCCAAGCTGCGCGACAAGGCCCGGACGCTCGGCATGCGCACGATGCGCGAGGATGGTGCCCGCAAGGTGACCGCAGGTCTCACCACCATTGAGGAAGTTGTCTCGATCACGGTGGGTGATTCCAGCTGAGGCACCGTTATGGGTAACTTTTTCATCAACCAAAGCACCCGGACCACGCGCCCGTCGTGGAAGGAGGAAATCCCATGAGCTACGAGATGAACGACCTCTTGGAGCTGATGGTCGAGCAGGGCGCTTCCGACCTGCACCTCCAGGTCGGGCAGCCGCCGACCTTGCGGCTCAGCGGCAGCATGACGCCGATCGACGGCCCGCCGCTCACGCCGGCCGATACCGAGAAGTTGATGCTCTCGATCACGCCCGATGGCCACGTCGCCAACGTTAAGCTGAAGGGTGGCGCCGACTTCGGGTTCGCGTTCGGCGAGAAGGCCCGCTTCCGCGTCTCGGTCCTGAAGTCGAAGGCGAACTACGGCATGGTGCTGCGCCAGATCCCGCACCGGATGTTCAGCCTGCGTGACATCGGGATACCGGACAAGATCCGCGAGCTGCTCTACCGGCCGCGCGGACTGATTCTCGTCACCGGGCCCACGGGTTCGGGCAAATCGACTACCCTCGCGTCGATGATCAACTACATCAACGAGGCGCGCGACGGACACATCATCACGATCGAGGACCCGATCGAGTATTACCACTCGCATAAGCGCTGCGTCGTCACGCAGCGCGAAGTGCACGTCGATGTGCCGAGTTTTTCCGAGGCGATCCGCCACGCGCTGCGCCAGGACCCTGACGTTATCCTCGTGGGTGAAATGCGCGATCTGGAGACCATCGAGGCCGCGATCAGCGCGGCGGAGACGGGCCACCTCGTCTTCGGCACACTCCACACGAACAGCGCCGCGAAGACGGTCGACCGCATCGTCGACGCCTTTCCGGCGAACATGAAGGACATGATCCGCACCCAGCTGGCCTCCTCGCTGGTGGCGGTCATCTCCCAGGTATTGTGCAAGAAAATCGGCGGCGGGCGGATCGCCGCCTACGAGATCATGGTCAACACCACCTCGATCGCCGCGCTGATCCGAGAGAACAAGACGTTCCGCATCACCTCTGACATCCAGACCGGGGCCAATCTCGGCATGATCACGTTGGATACCCACCTGATGAGCCTCGTGAACCGCAACATGGTCGCGCCGGACGAGGCGCTGGAAAAGGCGCAGGATCCGAATGTGATGCGGGAGAAGTTCCTCCAGATGGGCCTCAAACTGCGCGAACTCTGAGCGACGGACCGATGTTCCTCTCCCACAGCCAGGCCATTTACGATTTCCTGAAGGAGCACCGGCTCGTCGAGCCGGCGCAGCTCGACGAGCTCAACGAGGAACACAAGGCCACGGGCAAGCCGCTGGCCGACGTGGTGGTGGATCTCGGCCTGCTCGAGAAGGACCTTCTCCTTCGTCGCATCGCCGAACATCTGGGTTACGACTATGTCCCGGAGTTGCCGGCGCAGTTCCCGGGCGAGGCGATCGCGGCGCTCAACGGCAAGCTCGCGCGCGATTACGGCGTGATGCCGATGTGGGCCGATGATCAAAGCATCGACCTGCTCGTGACCGACCCGTTCAACACGCAGGCGGTCGACGACCTTACGTTCGCGTTGGGCCGCAACGTGCGTCTGCACTTCGGCGACCCCGACAAGGTCGAGGTGCAGATCAAGCAGCACTACGGGGAGGATGAGGAGACGATCGACGACCTCCTGCAGGAGATCGGCACCGGTAAGGTGGCGGCGGCGGCCGGGACAGGGCAGCTTTCGGAGCGCGACATCGAGTCGATGTCGGAGCAAACGCCGATCATCAAGTTCGTGAACCTGGTCATCGGCCAGGCTATCCGCGACAAAGCGAGCGACATCCACTTCGAGCCATTCGAGCACGAGTTCAAGATCCGCTACCGGATCGACGGGGCGCTTTACGAGATGGCGCCCCCGCCGAAGCAACTCGCGCTGCCGATCATCTCCCGCGTCAAGGTCCTCGCCAGCCTCAACATCGCCGAGCGGCGTGTACCGCAGGACGGACGCATCAAGATCAACATCGGCGGGCGGGCGGTCGACCTGCGCGTCTCCACGCTGCCCACCCAGTTCGGCGAGAGCGTGGTGCTGCGCGTCCTCGACCAGTCGGCGGTACGCCTCGACATCGCCCAGCTGGGCATGCCGGAGGATGTCTACAACGGCATCCACGACATCGTGCGCCGGCCCAACGGCATCTTCATCGTCACCGGCCCCACCGGCTCGGGCAAGACCACCACGCTCTACAGCGCGCTGCGTTTGGTGAACACGGTCGATCTCAAGATCCTCACCGCCGAGGATCCGGTCGAGTACGAGATCGAGGGGATCATGCAGGTTCCGGTCGCCCCGCTCGTCGGCCTCACGTTCGCCGCGGCCCTGCGTTCGTTCCTGCGTCAGGACCCCGACGTCATCATGCTCGGTGAGATCCGCGACCTCGAGACCGCGCAGATCTCCATCCAGGCCTCTCTCACCGGCCACTTGGTCCTATCCACCCTCCACACGAATGACTCCGCGGGTGCCGTCACGCGGTTGGTTGATATGGGCGTCGAGGCGTTCCTCATCGCGTCCTCACTCGAGGCCGTGCTCGCCCAGCGGCTCGTGCGGCGGGTCTGCACGCAATGCAAAGCCTCTTACGTCCCGAGTGATGAGGTGCTCGCGCAGGTGCGCATCACGCGGGACAGCACCGGCGGACAACCCTTCCACTATGGACGTGGTTGTCCGACCTGCAGCCAGTCGGGCTACAAGGGCCGCATGGGCATCTACGAGTGGCTGCGGATGTCCGAACAGCTCCGCGACCTGGTGACCCGCAAGGCGCCGACGCTCGTGATCCGCGACAAGGCCATCGAGCAGGGCATGCGCACGCTTCGCGATGACGGCCTGCGCGCGATCCTCGATGGCAAGACTTCCGTCGAAGAGGTCATCAAGTACACCTGAAACCACCCGCTTCCCGGTCCGCCATGGCGAAACTTGCCGTCCGCCCCACTGCCGCCTCCGCGGCTCCCGCGCGCCCCGCCGGCCGCGGGCCCACCATTTCCGTTCCCGCCGGGGGGCCTGCCGCGCCCAAGCGCCGCGGGTTATCGTTCGGCCGGGCCGTCAACGAGAAGGGTCTCACGGTCTTCACGCGCCAACTCGCTACGCTCGTCAAGGCCGGCATGCCCATCATGCGCGGCCTGGAGGTGCTCGCGCGTCAGGAAAAACGTAAGTCCTTCCGCCAGGTGATCGAGGACTGCGCCGAAACCATCCGCTCGGGCGGCAACTTCTCCGACGGGCTAGGCGCCCATCCGAAAACCTTCGACCGTCTGTACATCAACATGGTCAAGGCGGGCGAGGCGGGCGGCGTGCTCGATACCGTGCTTGAGCGCCTCTCGGTCTTCATGGAGAAGGCGATGAAGATCCGCGGTAAGGTGACGTCGGCGATGGTCTATCCGGCCATCATCAGCTGCGTCGCCGGCGGCATCATGATCGTCCTCATGGTGTTCGTCGTGCCGAAGTTCCAGGAGGTGTTCTTCACCATGCTGAAGGGCAAGCCGCTGCCGTGGCTCACCTCGGTCGTCGTCGCCATCGCCAACGCCATGCGCGACAACCTGCTCATGGTCCTCGGCGGGCTGGCGGTGGTCGGTGTGCTAGGTTGGCTTTTCAAGCGTTCCGCGTTCGGCACCAAGGTCCTCCACTGGTTGCTCCTCAAGGTGCCCGTCATCGGGGATCTATTTCTCAAGGCCGCGATCGCCCGCTTCACCCGCACGCTCGGCACGCTGCTCGCTTCGGGTGTACCCATCCTGCAGGCGCTGATCATCACGCGCGACACCAGTGGCAACGTTCACGTGGCGAACGCGATCAATGTCGTGCACGACCGCGTGAAGGAGGGCGACAGCGTCGCGAAACCGCTCGAGGCTACCCGCATCTTCCCCGGCATGGTCACCAGCATGATCGAGGTGGGCGAGGAGACCGGCGCGCTGCCCGACATGCTCGTCCGCATCGCGGACAACTACGACGAGGAGGTCGACAACGCGGTGGCCGCGCTTACCTCCATCATCGAGCCCGTGATGATCGTTTTCATGGCCGTCGGCGTGGGCGTCATCGTTATCGCGATGTTCCTGCCGATGGTGGAGCTGATCAAGAGCCTCAGCGCCTGATTCCGGCGCGGCGCGCCCGCCGGAATCAACCGGTCTTCTTCCGGTTCTTCTTCGGGGCGGCGTTGCCCTCGATGCGAGCCGCGGGGTCCATCTTGCGGAGGTCTTCCTCGGAGGGGCCGCCGCCGAATTGCTCCCAGTACATCGCCTTGAAGGGGTTGATCTTTGGTCCGGTGGCTCCCTCGTTCACCAGCAGCGGCCGGGCCTCGCCCCACCAGCGGTCGTAGGCTGCCGCCAGTTCGGCGACCACTTTCGGGTTGGCCGATGCCACGTCGGTCGTCTGGGCGTAGTCTTTGCGCAGGTCGAAGAGTTGCCACGCCGGCTTGTCGCCGCCGTCGATCGAAACCAGCTGCCAGCCCGAATTGCGGATGCCGCAATTGCGGTACTGCCACGCCTCCGGGCTCGTGCCGGGCGTCCAGCGTCCCACATGCGTGACCAGCGTGCGGTCGGCCCAGCCGGCCTTCGGGTCGGCCAGCAACGGGACGAGGCTGCGGCCGTCAACCTGGGCCTTGGCCTTGGGGGAAAGGGGCGCACCGGCCAGCTCCGCGAGCGTCGGCAGGAAATCGATGTGGGCCGTCATCGCGCCGACGTCCGCCGGCTTCAGGCGGGCGGGCCAGCGCCAGAATGAGGATGCGCGGGTGCCGCCCAACCATGGGCTGCCCTTGTTGCCGCGCATGCCGGCGTTGAAAACGCGGACCCCGCCGGTGCCGCCGTTGTCATTCATGAAAATCACGAGAGTATTCTCCTCGAGGCCGAGTTCCTTCAGGCGCGTGAGCATCCGGCCGACGTTGTCGTCGATGTTCGCGATCATCCCGAAAAACTTCGCCGTGTTGGCGTCGGGAACCTTGCCGGTGTAGCGGGCCTCATCCTCGGGCCGCACTTGGAGGGGGCCGTGGGGGGCGTTGGTGGCGAGCCACACGAGGAAGGGGGAATCTTTTTTCCGTCCCTCGATCCAGCTCAGGGCTTGGTTGAAGAAGATGTCGGTGCAGTAGCCCTTGGTCTTCACGAAGCGTCCGTTGTGCAGGATCGCGGGGTCGAAGTACGTGTTGCCCGGAGCGTCGCCGCACGAGCCCGGATAGGTCTGGCCGATCCCGCCGGCGCCGTGGATGAAGACCTCGTCGAAACCGCGCTGGTCGGGGCGGTAGGCGGCCTCGTCGCCAAGGTGCCACTTGCCAAAGATGCCGGTGCGGTAGCCCGCGCCGCGGAGAATCTCGGGAAGCGTGACGGTGCCCGGCGCGAGACGCTCGCGCTCGTAGATCGTATGGCTGATCCCGTTCTTGAACTCATGGCGCCCTGAAATGAGGGCGGAACGGGTCGGGGAGCAGGTGGGACTGACGTGGAAGTCGGTGAATCGCACGCCTTCGCGGTGCAGGCGATCGAGGTTGGGCGTCTGGAGGACGGGATTACCGTGCGCCGAGATATCACCGTATCCTTGGTCGTCCGTCAGGATGAAGATGATGTTGGGCCGCGAACCCGCGAGGGAGGCCGCGGCATGGATCGAGGGTGAAGCGGCGGCGAAAACGCCGGCGGCGATCAGAGAGAGGGTGCGAAAGGATTTCATGGGGTGTTCGGGAGTGGGAATCAGGAGATGCCGGGGAACTTCCAACCGGCGCGGTAGGTGCGGCGCACGTGGCGGTTGGCCGCGCTCTCGTTGTCGAACGCGAGCTTGGCGGCGTTCCACTTGAGCGTCGTCTGCGGGAAACGCACGGCGACACTGCCGAGCAGGACCGACTCGGTGAGCGGTCCCGAGTAATCAAAGTTGGCGCCGGGTTTGCCACCGTTGATGCAGGCTTCGGCCCATTCCGTCCAGTGGTGGCCCTGTTCACGCTCGGGCAGCGTGTAGCCGGCAAATTTCGCCGTCGGATAGAGTTTCGGCGCCGCGATATGCGGGACGTGGAGCACGCCCTCCGTCCCGATGATGATGGAGCCCTGGCTGTCACCGTCGCCTTTGCGCTTGGCGGCCTTGCCGTCCGCAGGCGAGGCCTCGCGGATAAGGGCCTTGATATCGGCTGGCGGGCGTTCGTCGCCGTCATACCAGGTCACGGCCACCGTCTGGCCCGCAGTGTAGGGCGTGCCGGGGAACACGTAGCGGATGCGGGCGTTGATCGACCAATTCCATTGGTCGGGGGCGGGTCCCTCGGAGCGGACCGAGAGGGGCGAGGTGAGGGCGAGGGCCTTGAAGACCGGATCAAAGATGTGGCAGCCCATGTCGCCGAACGTGCCCGTGCCAAAATCCAGCCGCTTGCGCCAGTTGCCCGGATGGTAGTGGCCCTTGACGTAGGGGCGCGGCGTGGCCGGCCCGAGCCACATATCCCAGTCGAGCGTCTCAGGCACCGGATCGGCGCGGTCAGGCGCCGGGCCGGTGTCGCCCCACTTCTTGCTGCTCCAGGTGTGGACCTCCTTCACCTTCCCGATCACACCGCTCTGCACAATGGCGGCGGCCTGACGGTACACCTTGTAGGAGTGGATCTGGATGCCCATCTGCGTCACGAGCCGCTTTTCCCGGGCGATTTCGGTGAGAACACGGGTCTCGTGCAGGTTGTGCGCGAGCGGCTTCTGGCAGTAGCAATGTTTGCCCAGCTGCATGGCCGCGTAGGCGATCGGGCCGTGCATGTGGTCGGGCGTCGACACGTTCACCGAGTCGATGTTGCCCTGCTCCCTGTCGAGCAGCTGCCGCCAGTCCTGGTAGACGCGGACATCGGGATGGGCCTCGCGGATCTGCTTGGTGCGCGAAAGGTCGACGTCGGCGACGGCGACGAGCTTCACGAACGGGTTGCTGGTGAGGCTCTGGATGTCGGCCGCGGCCATGCCGCTGGCGCCGAAGCTCGCGTGGCGCAGCACGCGGCTGGGGGCGGCGGCGTGCAGGTTGCGCGCGAAGTACGGCGCGGCGAGGGCGGCGGCTCCGGCGGAGCGGAGGAAATCACGGCGGGAGGGAGGGGTGATGAGCGGGGAGGGCATCGCGAGCGTTGTGCGGGTGGCGCGCGCGCTTGGCAATCCCGCGCGCGGCGCGGTCGTTCGGATGAAACGATTGCCATGCGGTGGGCTTTTCCGCCGAATCCGCGGCTTCGCGTTACCCCCTCTTCATGCCCGCCTTCGCCCTCGCCATCTTCACCGGAGCTTTCCTGCTCTTTCAGGTCCAGCCGCTGATCGGGAAGTACATCCTGCCGTGGTTCGGGGGCAGTCCCGGGGTTTGGACCACCTGCATGCTCTTCTTCCAGGTGCTGCTGCTGGGCGGCTACGCCTACGCGCACACATTGAGCCGCCACTTCAAGCCGCGGACTCAGGTGATCGTGCACCTCACGTTGCTGGCCGCCGCCCTCGCCACCTTGCCGATCGTGCCGGCGGAATCATGGAAGCCGGCGGCCGACACCGATCCCGTCTGGCGGATCCTCGCCTTGCTGACCGCCACCCTCGGGCTGCCTTACCTCGTGCTCTCGGCGACCGGCCCCCTGATGCAGGAGTGGTTCCGACGCGGTTCGCCGGGCGTCTCGCCCTATCGTTTGTACGCGCTGTCCAACGTGGGCTCGTTGCTCGCGCTCGTGAGTTATCCGTTCTTTTTCGAGACGGTGCTCACCCGTCAGGATCAGGCTAGGTTCTGGTCTTGGGGGCTTGTCGTCTATGCCGTCGCCTGCGCTTGGTGCGCGCGTCGGGTCTGGCGGCTGCCGGCGGAGGAGGCTCCGGGCGCGGGTTCCGCGAACACGCCGGAGAGCGCTCCGCCCGCGCCCGGGTGGCCGGAGCGCCTGCTGTGGATCGCGCTGCCGGCCTGCGCCTCTGTGCTGCTCCTGGCGGTGACCAACAAGATGTGCCAGGACGTCGCCGTCATTCCGTTCCTCTGGGTGCTGCCGCTGGCGCTTTACCTGCTGTCTTTCATCATCAGCTTCGACAGCCCGCGCTGGTATTCGCGTTTCTACTACACGATTGCACTCGTGGTC
>JAURJO010000034.1 GCA_030832235.1 Verrucomicrobiota bacterium | reverse complement strand
AGTCGGCACGGCTTGGAATTCAGAGGGCTATTTCCGCGACCAGTTCCGTCAGGGCTGGCTCTTCGCCCCTTCAATCACGCGTCTGTTCGGCAACGGCGTGCAGTTCACGAGCAAGCTCGAGACCCTGTACAACAAGGAGACGCAGGGCATCGGTGCCGTGATCGACCCGACTGTCGGCACCAGCACCGGAGGCTACGCCCGCATCATCGCCGGCATGGCCCGCAACAACGCCTGGGGCCCGCACACCAACAATCGCGAGCGTCGTGAAACCCGTTGGATCAACGAGCTGACCTTCAAGATCGGCCAGTCCACTTCGGCCCGCCTCTGGCTGATGGCTGACCACGCGGAGCGTGAGGACTGGGGCGCCCCCGGCGGCGTTCCCACCGCGGGATTCCAGGGCAACCGCAATCCGCTCACCGGCGAGTGGGAGCCGTTGGCCGCCTTCGGTGCTGCGCCGACTTTCACCCGCAGCGCACTCACCAGAAACACCGCCACCACCTACACGCGTTCCGGCCAGGGCAACCTGCTCGTGTTCGACGAGCTTCACCTGAAGAACGATTATGCGGTCGAGCTGGCCGCCGCCCCCGGCGTGAAGAGCACCACCATCTTCGGCCTCAGCGCCAACTACCAGAAGCTGAAGTGGCGTAACTGGAGTAACACCCGCGCCACCGTTGATATCGCCAGCCCGGTTTGGGACACGCCGGTCGTCACTTCCACGCTCCTTCGCGACAAGAAGGGCGCCCAGCAGGACTTCCAGGTGTTCGCCTACGAACGCCTTTCCTTGCTCAACGATCGTCTCACGATCGCCGGAGGAGCCTCGCAGTTCTGGGGCGTTTTGGAGCGGCTCGACAACGGCAACCTTCCCGCCGTCGTGGCCCGTTCGCTCAGCAAGAGCGTCTCCGACGCCAACCTCGGTGTCATCTTCAAGCCCGTGAAGCAGATTTCCCTCTTCGCCGGCTACAACAAGGTCGGGGGCGCCTTGCCCACCAGCATCCTTGCCGGCGAAACCGCCGAGAACTTCATCATCCAGACCGGTGATCAGATTGAGGCTGGCGTGAAGACCACGCTGCTCAACGGCCGTATCACCACCTCGTTCTCCTGGTTCGACATCGCCCAGAGCAATTTCCAGGTGCCTAACAGCGCCTTTAACATCGATCCGCGGCAGCCCCAGTTCCTGTTTCAGGATCTGACCTCGACCGGCTACGAGTTCGAGTTCAGCGCCATCCTGAATCAGCAACTGCTTCTGGTCGGCAATTTCATCCACATGAAGATGCGCGATCCGAATGGCGTGCGCCAGCGCATGGTGCCCGACAACGCCGCCGCGTTGTTTCTGAAGTATGAGGTCGCTGGGGTGAAGGGTCTCGCGGTTACTCTGGGGCTTGATTACATGGACTCCACTCCCGGTGAGCAGGCTTCCGGCATCACGGCGGCCAGCACCGCCACCAAGGTCGTCCCGAACCAGCCAAGCTTTTACCTCGCGCCCCGCACGGTCGCCAACCTGGGCGTCAGCTACCGCCGCGATCAGTGGACAACCCGGGTGTCGATCGACAACGCCTTGGACAAAGATTACATCCAGTCTGCCGGGTCCCGGAATACTTTGGTGGCCGGATTGCCCCGCACCTGGGCGGTCTCACTGGCCTATAAGTTCTGAGGCGTAGGTTCAGCGCCTTCTCATCCACCCTCCGGTCATCTCCGGGGGGTGGTTTTTTTTACGGCCGTAGCGGTCGATCACTCCGCGCCGGCTCACCAACGGGCGCGGAGGCCGGCGCGCCAGGCGCGGGGGCCGGCGACGTTGACGACGCCGTCGGCGCCGCGGCCGGTTTCGATCCGCGTGTCGCTCGCGTTCTCGACCGAGAGGAAAATTTCCGCGCGCCGGCCGGCCGGCACACTCACCGTCGTGTCCGCCACGAGCGCCGCGCCGAGCACGAGCTGGTTTTCGTCGTCCTCAAATTGGCGCCCGAGCGCGCGGGCGCGTCCGGAGAACGTCAGTCCCGAAGGCCCGCGCCACGCGGCCGATAACGTGGCCGAGCTGCGTGGCACCTGGGCGAGCTGTTTGCCCTCGAGCACTCGGGAGATCGGCGCCGAGCGCACGGTCGCGTCGTTGAACAGCATCGCCGCTTCGAGCGTCAGAGCGGGGGCCGGCCGCCAGGCAGCCGCGAGCTCGATTCCGTTGACGCGGATGCGCTCCAAATTGAGCCGCTGGCGGCCAAGACCGCCGGCCGGCAGCGTGCCCACGACCGGAAATGCACCGGGTCCGCGGGCGATCGTGACGTTGGCGACGGCGTCGCGGAGATCGTTGATGAAGCCTACCGCCGAGAAGGTGAGGGTGCCGGCGGCCGGGGAGAGCATCCGGCTCCATTCGGCGCCGAGTTCACCGCTGGTCGCGCGTTCAGTGCGGAGCAGCGGGTTGGCCTCCGTGACGTTGGCGCCCTGGCGGAAGGGGCGGTAAAGCTCGTTGAGTGTGGGCCGTCGGAACGCGTGTTGGGCGTTGGCGCGTAGCCGCCAGCCCGCGGCCGGGGTCCAAACCAGCCCGGCGTGCGGACTGAGCGCGGATCCGCGGGCGGCGGGAAAGCTGTCGTTGCGGAGCACTACGCCGGAGTCGCGATCGGTCTCCCGCCGCATGCCGGCTTCGTCGCGCCAGAGGTCCCCGCGCAGTCCGGCGGTCGCGCGCCAGCCCTTGGCGAGCACCTGTTCGCGGAGGAGGAAGATTCCGACGAACGATTGGCGTCCGCCGGCGATGCGCTCGCGCGTGAAGCGTCCGCCTGTGTAGGTGAAGTATTCCCGCGTCTCGCCGCGGACGAGCCGCACGTCGGCGCCGGCGCTGGTCCGCGCGCCTGCGTTCCCGCGCCAGGAGCCCGTCCAGGCCGCGCCAAAAGCCGAGGCGGGCACGTCGTGCTGGTCGCTGGCGGGTGTTTCGGTGGTGCGCGTGGCATT
>JAURJO010000271.1 GCA_030832235.1 Verrucomicrobiota bacterium | reverse complement strand
GTCGCGACGCTGATCGTCGGCGCCTCCGACTCCGGCGGCAGCTCCCCGCGCACCTGGTGGATCTTGGAGCTGATCTGCGCCAGCGCGGCGTTCGTGTCGTAGTTGAGGCGCAGGTACACGCTGATCGTGCTGAAGCCCGCGCGGCTCTCCGACTCGATGTAGTCGATGCCGTCGGCGCTCGCCACGACCCGCTCGATCTGGGTCGTGATGTAGCCGCGCACCGTGTCGGCGCTCGCGCCGAAGTAGACGGTCGAGATCTTGACCACCGCGCTGTCGCTGCGCGGGTACTGCCGCGTGTTCAGCCGGAAGACGGAGACCAGGCCGACGACGAGGATGATGATGTTGACCACCAGCGCGATGACCGGGCGCCGGATGAAAAGGTCGGTGAAGCTCTTGGAAACCATGGCGGTGGAGGGCCGGGCGAACCCGGCCGGCGCGTCAGGTGTTGGGCAGGCGCGGCGCGGGGCTGGCGGCCGGCTGGACGGAATTGTTGATCTGCACTTCGGCGCCGTTGCGGAGCTTGAAAACGCCGGTGGACACGACCGTCTGGCCGGGTTTCAGCCCGTCAACGATGCCCACGAGGTCACCCCGTGAGGCCCCGAGTTTCACGAACTGCTGGCGCACACCGAGGTACTCGGCGCCACCGGGTGCCTTCATCTTTTCCACGACGAAGACGGAATTGCCGTAGGAGGCGTAGGCGATGGCAGTCGCCGGCACCACCACCACCGGATCGCCGCCGGGCAACTCGACCTCTACCCGCGCGAACATACCCACCCGCAATTCCTCGCGCGGATTGGGCACGGTGGCCTGCACGGTGATGTTGCGGGTGACGGGATCGACCTCCGAGTTCACCGCGGTGACCGTCGCCTCGAAACGCCGCCCTTCGTACGCGTCGACTTGCAGGCCGAGCCGCTGACCGAGCGCCAGCGCCGGCAGGTGGCGCTGAGGCAGGCTGAAATTCACGTAAACGGGATCCAGCCGCTGCAGGGGCATCAGCGGGGCACCACGGCCCACGTACTGACCAAGGTTCACGACGCGGATGCCGACGCGGCCGTCAAAAGGCGCCCGCACCTGCTTCTTCGCGATGACGGCGCGCAAGGCGGCGACGTCCGCGCCCGCCTGCTTGTAGGCCGCCGTCGCCGCGTCAAACTCCGAGCGCGAGATGGCCTTCTGCTCGAAGAGGTCGCGCGTGCGGTCGATGTTGATCTTGGCCAGCTCGGAGCGCGCCTCGGCGGCGACCAACTGCGAGCGCTCCACGGAGGTGTCGAGTTCCACCAGCAAGTCCCCCGTCTTCACTAAGGCGCCGCTCTCGGCGGCGACGCGCATGATCGTGCCGTCGATCTCGGCGCTAATCGTGACGCCCTGCACGGGCGTCAGGGTGCCGATGGCATTGAGCGTCGGGCGCCAGGTCTCGGCGCGGGTCTCGACGGTGGCCACACCGATCGGCGGCAACGTGTGGGGCGTGGAGGCCGCTTTCTTGATCTGCGCGGCCTTGACGCCACCGAGCGCCAGGAACACGGCGACGAAACCGCCGAGTGTGAAGAGGAACTTCTTGAGCATGGTCTGGGAAGTGAGGTTGGGAAATCAGCCGGAATGGGAGGCGACGACTTCAGCGGCCCCGAGCGGGACAGCAACGGAAGAGCCGGAGGCGCCCTCCCCTACCTCCTCGGAAGCCCGCTGCAGAACCTTGCCAAGCAGGCGAACCAAGGTGACGCGCTCCTGCTCGTCGAGTGTGGCCATCAGCCACGCCATCCGACGGAAATGTTCCGGCAGGATCCGGCGCAACAGCGCGCTTCCCCTCGGGGTGAGCGACACCGAACGCATGCGGCGATCCTCCACGTGAGGGGATCGGGCCACGAGGCCGTCGCGCTCGAGGGTGTCGACCAGACCGGTGATCGTCGCGCGCGTGACGCCGGTGTGCTCCGCGAGTTCGGCGGGGGACAACGCCTGGCGGCCATCCCCGCCCGGGCGCTCCGCGCTGCTCCAGAGGGCCATGAGCACACCGAACCTTCCCTCGGAAATCTGATGCCGCGCGAAATGCCGGTCGACCACGCGGAAGACCTCATCACCGGACCGCAGCAGGTGCAGGAACACCTCGGCCGCCGAAGGATCCAATTCCGGATGCGCCTGCGCCGCCTTGAGCAGGCACTCGTAGCGCGGCAGGTCCTTGAGCATCAACAGCGGCATTGTGGAAATTAAGCCAGCAGATGATCAGGGGGCTAACGACCGGGGCAAGGTGGCTTGAACTCTATAAGATCGGCTCGAAGAGCCGAGAAGCAGGTCGACGAAACTCGCGAGATTTCAAACCGCCTGAGCGGCCGCCACGACGGCTTCGACCGTCAGACCGAGCTCCTTGAATACGACCGGCGCGGGCGCACTGAGCCCGAAACGGTCAATTCCCACCACGCGACCATCGAGGCCGACATACTTGTGCCAGCCGATGGTGACACCGGCCTCCACCGCAATGCGGCGACGGCAGGAGGACGGCAGCACCGACTCGCGATATTCCGCCGACTGCCGGTCGAAAATCTGCGTGGAGGGCATCGACACAACCCGCACTCCGGCACCCAAAGTCTTCGCGGCGCCCAGCGCGAGTTGCAGCTCGCTGCCCGTACCGATGATGATGTGGGTGAGCGGAGCCGTTTCGCGCAGGGCGACGTACCCGCCTTTGAGCACTCCTTCCCGGCGCGTTTGCACCGGGATCTCATTCAGCGTCGGCAGCGCCTGCCGGGTAAGTGCCAGCAAGGTAGGTCCGTCCGTGCGCGCTAGCGCCGACGCGAAGGCGCCGGCCGTCTCCTCCGGGTCCGCCGGACGGATGACATCGAGGTTGGGAATGACCCGCAGCCCCGCGATCGTCTC
>JAURJO010000270.1 GCA_030832235.1 Verrucomicrobiota bacterium | reverse complement strand
GGGCCTCCTCCAAGCCGCGGTTCAAAACGGACACGCGCGCTGCAAACGCCGCCACCTGCGCGGCCGCCTCCTCGGTCCGGCCGGGATCCGCCAGCCGCGTCGAAGTTCCCGTCTGATCGGCCAGGGCGGGGTGTTCCGCGAGCAGCGCGTCGCGGCGGGCAAGCAGGATTTCCAGCCGCTCCCGTACCTCGCGCACCCGGGCGCTCTCCGAGGTGAATTGCGCCAGCAGCTCACGTTCGGCCTGGCGGAGTTGCAGCGCCTGCTGCACCAATCCCTCGTAAGCGGCGGCGATCTCCGGCGGAGTGGTGGCACCGGCCGTCGGAGCCGCCGGCTCCCTCCGCCGCAGTCGCTCGAGGAGCGCGGAACGTTCGGCCAGCCCCGCCTGGGCCAGCAGCAGCTCCCGCCGTAAGCCCGCGATGCGCTCCGCCTGCTCGCGGCGGGCGTCCTCGGGTGAAATCACTCCAGCCGCGGCGGTCGTGCGGCGCAGTTCATCCTCGGTGCGGGCGAGCCGGGTGCGAACCCGGTCGGTCTCCTGCGCGAGCACATCCCCCACGAGGCCGTTGGCGGTGTGGGTCTCGACGTGCAGCTTCAGATACCGCGCGATGAGGTCGCGCAACACCGGTTGCACGAGCTCGGGATCGGGGTGACGAAACGACACGTGGATCACACTCGTCGCGGGCGCGACCCGGATGGAGAGGTTCGCATTCACCGCCGCCACCGCCCCGACGGTTCCGCCCGCCGATCCCAAGGACCCGAGGATCCGTTCCGGTCCGGTGGCTTCGACCACCTGCCGCACGAGGTCGAGGCTACCGAGGATTTCGGCCTCGGACTTCATGATCGTTTCGCCGCGCGGGTCGGGCGATTTGGCACCCGACTCGCCCCCGAGGGCACGGTTCTCCGAGAGTACGTAGCGCACGAGCAGCTTCGCCTCCGATTCATACAGCGGCGCGGCGAGAAACCGCACCGCGGCCGCGGCGGCAGCGCCGGCGAGTGCGCACAGGAGGATCCTCCCCTTGTGGCGGAACAGCGTGTAGTAGAGATCGCCCGCCGAAAACGCGGCCGGTGCCGGCGCCGATAGGTCAAGACCGGATGTGGCGCGATGCTGGGCCGAGGGGGAAGTCAACGGATTCATGCGAGGAGCGGATGGAAAATGGCGCCGAGCGCCCGGAGTAATGGTGGAGGAAGCCGCCGCAGCAGCGGGGCGGGCCAACGGCCGGCGCGGTCGCGGGCGAGGAGCGCCCGGCCGTCCGCCGACCGGATCCTCGTGTATGTGATGACGCGTTCCGTCGCGCCCCAGGATAGCTTGTAGCGGCGCAGTCCTTCCGCGCCGAGCGAAGTGCGTCCGAGGTCGAGGGCGGTGCAGCCCCGCCTCGCGCACCAGTCCGCGGCGCGCGCCATCACCAGGTGGTTCGGCCGGAGGTGATGCCGGCTGGGCTCCGAAGCGCCGTATTTGTAGAGTCCATTCCGACCGGAAATCAGGAAAACGCCACCGGCCAGGTCCTCTCCGTCGCGCGCCGCGAGCACCACGACACCGTGACCCGGCACGAGCAGCTCCCTGCGCAGCGCTTCAAAGAACCGCCAGGGCGCAGGTGGCGCGCCGTGGCGTTGACGGGTTCGCGCGTAGAGGGCGTGGAATCGGCGCAGGAAGTTTTCGGATTCGCCGAACTCCACCTCCACCCCCGCGCGGACTGCCTGGCGGACGGCGCGATGCACAGACGGCGCGGCGGCCGCCGGGCAATCCGAGTTCGCCGGATCCAACGGCACGAGATGGCCGTGATAGATCGTCGCGGGAGAGGTTCCCGGAGGTGCGCCGGCTCCGCGGAGCTCCCAGTGGCGCCAGCCGCGGCTCCGGGCGAGCGCGAGCGCGGCGGAGTGCAGGAAATCACGGGCCGCCGAGTCACGTGCAAGCAGCGCGCACTGATCAGCCATCGGCTGCGAAACCGCCCTGGCCCCGCGGAGCCACGCGCGGATCGGCGTGACCGGCACGGCCGCGGCCACGGCGCCGGCCGCGTCCTCCGCGAGCAGCAGGTGGGTGCGGAAACCGTATGCGGCGTGGAGGGATCGCGCCCACGCGGCGGTGTGAAAAATCCCCGCACCCGGCAGCGCCGTCGCCGCTTGGACCGCATCGTGATCGCGGCGCGGGTCGGCGACCCGCAGTCGGAGGGCGCCGGCGTGGGCCGGAGCCTTCACGTCAGCGCCAGTCGCGCCGGATGGGCGACCACGTCCCTCAGTTCGCGGGCGACCGTGGCCACCTGATCGGCGGTGAGTTCGGGGAACATCGGCAGGGAAAGCACCTCGCGCGCGCAACGTTCCGAATTCGGCAGGCTTCCCTCGCGGCAACAGAGACCGCGGTAGGCGGGCTGCAGATGGACTGGCACGGGATAATGGACGCCGCACATCACCCCGCGGCGGGCGAGTTCCGCCAACACCCGGTCCCGTTCCGACACGCGCACGACGTACAGATGAAACGCGTGGAGCCGTTCGGGAGCGGTTTCCGGAGACGTGATCGCGGGATCGTCGGCGAGCAGCTCCGTGTAGCGGCGCGCGTGTTCGCGGCGCCGTGCGTTGCCGTCGGCGAGTTGCGCGAGTTTCAGGCTCAGGACCAGCGCCTGCAGGCCGTCCATGCGCGCGTTCCAGCCGATCCGCCGGTGATGGTATTTCCGCGTCTGGCCGTGTTCGCGCAGGGTCGCCACCGCCTCCGCCACCTCTGGCTGATCCGTGACCACGGCGCCGGCCTCGCCGATCGCACCGAGGTTTTTCCCAGGGTAGAAACTGAAACAGCCCGCGTCTCCCAGCGTGCCAGCCCGCCGGCCGCGATACTCCGCGCCGTGGGCCTGGCACGCGTCCTCGATGACCCGGAGACCGTGGCGGCGAGCAGTCGCGAGGATCGGATCCATGTCCGCCATCTGCCCGTACAAGTGCACGGGAATGATGGCGCGGGTCCGGGGCGTGACCGCGGCCTCCACGGCCTCGGGGTCGATCGTGTGCGTGCGCGGGTCGATGTCGGCGAACACCGGCGTGGCGCCGCAGAACGTGATCGCCTCGGCGGTGGCCATGAAGGTCGCCGGCGAGGTGATGACCTCGTCGCCGGGACCGACGCCGAGCGCCGTGAGCGCGAGCCACAGCGCCTCGGTGCCGCTACCGACCCCGATCGCGTGGCGCGACCCGCAGAAGCGCGCGAACTCGGACTCGAAACGCTCGACGAACGGGCCGCCGGCGAACGCGCTGGTGTCGAGGGCCTCGTCGAGCGCGGCCCGGAGACGCGGGCGCAGCGGGTCGTGCGCGGCGCGCAGGTCAAGGAAGGGAACGGCAGGAGAGGGCATGGGGATGGGAAGGCAGGGCGCGGGCGGGATTGCCGGCGACGGTCTCACCGGGAGGAACGCTGCGGGTCACCACGCTGCCGGCGCCGACGACAGCGCCTTCGCCGATGGTGATGCCACACAGGATGGTGGCGCCGGAGCCGATGGAGGCGCCGCGCTTCACCAGCGTGGGCACGCACGTCCAGTCGGCGGGGCCTTGGAGCTCCCCGTGGCCGTTGGTCGCTCGCGGCCGCGGGTCGTTGGTGAAGTTGACGCCATGGCCGACGAACACCTCGTCCTCCAGCGTCACGCCCGAGCAGATGAAGCTGTGGCTGGAGATCTTGCAGCGGGCGCCGACGCGCGCGCCGCGCTGGATCTCGACGAAGGCGCCGATGCGGGTGTCGTCGCCGATCTCGCAGCCGTAGAGGTTAACGGGGCCGTGGATGGCAACGCGCTCGCCGAGGGTGACGTCGACGCCGGCGGGATGCAGGAGGTCAGGATTCCGGTTCATGGGTGATTCGGGG